>NZ_JBMXHE010000119.1:0-7082 GCF_053987695.1 Palaeococcus sp. (in: euryarchaeotes) | reverse complement strand
AATGTGAGGCTTGCGGTGCTGAAACACCCATTGCCCATCTTTGAGTTCTTCTCTCTATTTAATTTTCTTCAATTGACCTTGAAGGGCAAGGCTTTCAAAAGAAAAAAGTAATTTTGATGAGTTTATACTCTTCATTTGTTCTTAGTTAGTTTGGGCGGTTCTGCATTCGCATTGTACGGTGACGCAGAACTCCATAACAGTGCTGTGGAATACATGAAGCATGGGTGGAGAATGGATGATTTGGAAGAGATAAGAGCCAGAATTTGGGTGAACATTCACGCACTTCCAAGAGTAAGTGATGTCAGAAGAGCATATTTAAATGAAAAAGCCGCTGTTGAGCTTTTAAAGGCAGCTATATCCGAGATAACATGATTTTCTCTTTTCCTTTTTAATAGAGTTAAGGTTTATTAGGTTCTAGAGCCATAAATTCTTCTGGTGTGAGGGATGATACTCGATACAGATTATATAACAGAAAATGGAAAGCCCGTTATTAGGATTTTTAAGAAGGAAAAGGGAGAATTCAAAATCGAGTATGACAGGAATTTTGAGCCATACATATATGCCCTCTTAGAGGATGATGAATCAATTGAGGACATCAAAAAGATAACCGGTGAGAGGCACGGAAAAAAAGTTAGAATTATACGGGTGGAGAAAGTTAAAAAGAAATTCCTAGGAGAACCCATAGAAGTCTGGAAACTTGTTTTCGAGCATCCTCAGGATGTCCCTGCAATTAGAGACGCTATAAGGAGCCATCCAAAAGTCAGGGGCATTTTTGAGTATGATATTCCCTTCGCAAAGCGCTATCTTATCGATAAAGGTTTGGTTCCAATGGAAGGTGGGGAGGAGCTGAAGCTTCTCGCATTTGATATCGAAACCTTTTATCATGAAGGGGATGAGTTTGCAGAGGGCGAAATTTTGATGATAAGCTACGCTGATGAGAGTGGCGCCAAGGTAATTACATGGAAGAAAATAGATCTTCCCTACGTAGAAGTGGTTTCCACAGAGAGAGAAGCCATAAAGAGATTTCTGCAGGTTTTAAGGGAAAAGGATCCTGATGTTCTTCTTACATATAATGGGGACAACTTTGATTTCGCATATATCAAAAAAAGGTGTGAGAAGCTTGGATTGAAGTTTACGATTGGGAGAGATGGCAGTGAGCCAAAAATCCAGAGAATGGGTGATCGTTTTGCTGTTGAAGTCAAGGGGAGAATACACCTCGATTTATACCCTGTTGTAAGACATACCATAAGATTGCCTACATATACACTTGAAGCCGTCTATGAAGCAGTTTTTGGGAAAAAGAAGGAGAAAGTATACGCCGAGGAGATAGCAGAAGCATGGAAGAGCGAGGAGGGACTTAAGAGAGTCGCGCAGTACTCCATGGAGGATGCGAGGGCTACATATGAGCTCGGCAGGGAGTTCTTCCCGATGGAAGTGGAGCTCGCCAAACTCATAGGGCAGAGCGTATGGGATGTTTCGAGATCAAGCACGGGCAATCTCGTGGAGTGGTATCTTCTGAGGGTTGCCTACGAAAGGAATGAACTCGCACCCAATAAGCCCGGCGGTGAAGAATATCAAAGGAGAATGAGGAGCTCATACATAGGCGGTTATGTTAAGGAGCCTGAAAAGGGATTGTGGGAGAGCATAGCGTACTTAGATTTTCGCTCATTATACCCCTCCATAATCGTCACGCACAATGTTTCTCCGGATACGCTTGAAAAGGAGTGCAAAAACTACGATGTGGCGCCTATAGTTGGCTATCGTTTCTGTAAGGACTTTAAAGGCTTCATTCCAAGCATTCTGGAGGATCTCATAGAAACCAGACAGAAGGTCAAGAGGAAGATGAAAGCCACAATTGACCCGATTGAGAAGAAAATGCTCGATTACAGGCAGCGGGCTTTGAAGATTCTGGCAAATTCATATTACGGCTACCAGGGTTATCCAAAGGCAAGGTGGTATTCAAAGGAGTGCGCCGAAAGCGTCACAGCATGGGGGAGGCACTACATAGAAACGACAATTAAAGAGGCGGAGAAATTTGGATTTAAGGTGCTCTATGCCGACACGGATGGATTTTTTGCCACAATTCCAAATGAAAAACCAGAAACTATCAAGAGCAAGGCTAAGAAATTCTTGAAGCACATAAATGAAAAGCTCCCCGGAATGCTTGAGCTTGAATACGAAGGCTTCTATTTAAGGGGCTTCTTTGTGACCAAGAAGAAGTATGCCCTCATTGATGAAGATGGACACATAACCACTAGAGGGCTTGAAGTTGTGAGGAGAGATTGGAGCGAGATAGCCAAAGAGACCCAGGCAAAAGTTTTGGAGGTCATTCTACGGGAAGGTAGCATTGAAAAGGCAGCGGGAATCGTAAAGAAAGTCGTCGAGGATCTCGCCAACTACCGCGTGCCCGTGGAGAAACTTATAATCCACGAGCAGATTACACGTGAGTTAAAGGATTACAAAGCCACAGGGCCCCATGTGGCGATAGCAAAGCGTCTTCAGGCGAGGGGCATTAAGGTAAAACCCGGCACCATAATAAGCTATGTGGTTTTAAAAGGGAGCAAAAAGATAAGCGACAGGGTAATCCTGTTCGATGAGTACGATTCCAGCCGACACAAATATGACCCCGATTACTATATTCACAATCAGGTTCTTCCGGCGGTGCTTAGAATCCTCGAAGCCTTTGGATATAAAGAGAAGGATCTGGAATATCAAAGAATGAAACAGACGGGGCTTGGAGCCTGGCTGAAAATGGGGAAGAAGTGACATCTTCCCGCTAGGCCTTCGTAAGGTAAGAGAACTTTTCATCTTTTATTGTAAGTGCCATGTGGAGGAAGCAGCTGAAGTTGTGAAGATAATAACCCAATGTGGAGAACCCTTGATAAACAAACTGCTGATTATTGATCTAGCGCAGAACTCCTTTGACATGATAGATCCTGAGCGACCCTGAGATGGAAAGACATGGTACGGATAGGATTTGGTATTTATGACATCGTCATGGGAGTAGTGCTGTCATTTTTCTATAAATTCCTTCACTTTTCAGGACTTTCTCCACCTTCCACTTTGGAGTTCTCATTATGCTCATCTCGTAAAAGCCCTCGAGATTGCCCCAGAACTTCTTTGAAGCCATCGCCAGATAAATAACCTCTTTGGGCTTGAGTTTTCTCCTTAAATCAACGCAGAGTATGTTTATCGCTCTCTCGAGCTTTTTAAACGTCCTATCACCTTCAAGGATTGCAAGCATGAAATCCTCGACGGCTGGCTTTTCCCATTCTATGCAGGGACCAAGTTCTATCCTCGCCCCAATTAGAAGAGGAACAACCGTGACATCTCCCACCCTAAAGTTTTCACCTTCTGTTGAATATTCAAAGGAAGAAAGCTTTCCCCTTATGGAATCAATGACTCTCTCCTCACTCTCATCTATGTCCATTGCAACCCCTATCTTATCAACGGCAAACTCAAAAACTTCCATGGCCCTAAGGAGGTTCCCTAGATTTCTTATGACCCCCGAGTTCCCCTCGCTGGGAATAATCGCGATATAGGCTCCGTCTTTAACTATGAGCTCATAGTTATCCCTTTCAAAAAGTCTTTCCATGAGCTTCAGATTATCGGGAATGTCTCTCCGTGCATCTTTAAAACCAAAAAGCTTTTTATACGCTGCTTTGAAGAATTTTGAGTCCGTTTTTCCCTCCACGAAGATCACGCTAACTCTCTTCCAAGATTTAGATTCCGCCCCCCTTAAGTCAAAATCGAGATATTTCCTCAACTCGTAGGCTTCCTTAAACGTCAGAGACTCTCCTGTGTCAGAATAAATCAAAAAGTTTTCTTCACCCCTTTTGAATCGTTCGAGTATAAGATCCACAAGTTCAAGACTCGAGGTAACTACTATCTCATCCCCTTTAAGGGATGATACAAATGCTTTTAGCTCATTTCTGTTCTTTCCATACTCGGGAAAAAGGATTTTCTCATCATTTTTGCTCTCCAAAATATTCTCATAGCTTTTTCCGGTAATGAGTATCATCAACATCACGCTCAGCCTTTCGTCTTCTTCACCGATCAGTATTGGATTCACTCATCATCGCAAAATTAATTCTGCACAGGATAATATAACATTAGCGGAAAAGCATTAAATATCCGGAGCATAGTATGAACTATGAAGACACTCCTTATAGCACTTCTCTCCTTTGGAGGGGGATTCATAGGTTCCATGATGAGCGGGGGAAGCATGATAATCTTTTCAATTCTCACTTTCGCCGGGCTTCCCATAAAAGAGGCGACTGGAACTCTGAAGGTTGTCATAGCAGCTTTAACCTTCGTATCTACACTCACTTACTTTAAGGGCGGGGTGCTCGACGTTAAGCTCGCACCACTTTTAACGATCTCCTCAATTTTTGGTGCATTTCTTGGGAGCTCCTTTTTCCTATGCCTTTCTCGAGAACTGGCAAATTTTGTGGCTGCTGCACTCCTACTGGTGGGGATATATTTTACAATAAGATTCAGCTCGGATTTTGGAGAAGAACCTAAAAGAAAAAGCAGGATAGAGATTTCAATAATAGGGTTGCTCATAGGAATTTATATTGGAATCCTCGGGATTGCCTCCACTTTAATTGTTATATCTGCTTTGAAAGTATTCTTCAGGCTCGACATGCTAAAAGCAAATGGGACTGCGAAAATGGTAATCTTCCTAAATAACGCGATAGCTGCCGTTAACTATGGATTACAGGGGAGTGTAGACTACTCCATGATGTGGCTCATTCTGATCCCCGTTGTAGCAGGCTCATGGCTGGGAGCTAAAAGTGCCCTAAAGATGGGCAGCAAAAGGCTTAGAGTTGTTTTCATTATAATAGGAATTCTAACGCTTCTAAAAATCTTAATCCAGTAAAAGTGGTGCGGTGGCCGGGATTCGAACCCTGATTATTGGCTAAGCCTATTCAAAGCCTTCGAAATACCCTGTAAAGCACTGGATCGGGTATTCTATATTTTCCGTAGCCTATAGTTTCAAGAAACCCATAATCCACAAGTTTTGAGAGATACCTCCTCATAGATTTCTCATCCACCCTGCCGCCGAGGCTGTCTCTTATAGCTTCCCACCTTGCATAACTCCCACCTTCGCTTAATCTTGCTACAGTCCTCATTATTTTCCTGTACCTTGGAGAGAGCCTATCAAGCTCCTTGAATTCTGTCTCCACATAAATCATAGCCTTTTTGAGAACCTGCTCAATGGCCTCCTCGTTGGTAAGACCATCAATCCTGTGAGCACCATAATGCACAAGCCATCCTGGAACTCCATCGAGTGTATTGACCACTGGGAGAAGCTCCCTCTCATCCATACTACTCCCATATTCCTCAAAGCCCCGCCTCAAAAATTCCAGACTTTCGGAAGGATTGAAGCGCGGTAGTGATATTCGAACTTCATATCTTCCAAAGAGCGGAGCATTGCCATCATCAATGCGGAGAAAGTTTTCCAGCACACCAACCTGGGAGCCTGTAAAAACGAGCACTATATTGTGTAAGGTATCAAGAATCCAAGCGAAAAGCCGCGTAAGATCTTCGTTTGAGAATCTGAGATATTGAGCCTCATCAAATGCAATAATAACAAGGTCGTTTGATTCATTTATAGTACTTAGAACCTCTGTTATGTTAGGAGGTTTTCCGTGAAGTTCAAATTCAATCCCACTAAGTTTAATGCCTCTTACCTTTGAAATTATCCCACCAACAAAGCCTTTTCCAAGAATAGCTTTGTGTAAACCCTCGGCGATTATTCTCTGGGGATATTTTGAATTCAGGGAAGTAGCTGCCCGAGCATCTATAACTGCGTAGGGAACCCCATACTCTTTATGAAGTTCATTGAGAGTAGCATAAAGAAAACTTGTCTTCCCTATCCTTCTCGGCCCGGTAATTATGAAGAAATTCCTTTTCTTCTCAATAGCATCGAGAAAGGTTAGATACTCTGCTCTCCGTCCAAATAGTTCATCAATTGATGTTTTTGGTTGGACATTGAACAACATTTGTGGACACACCCCATTATGGGTAACCTCCATAGATGTATATAAACTTTCTGAAGAATATAATGATGCTGTTAGGATAACCATGACTTGACAATGGTGTAGTTTTAGCATAAGCATTCTCCTTATCCCAACGCTATCGATATGATGAGCACTCTTGTAGTCACTGACAGAATATTATGATAGATTTGGTTGGTTATTAAGCAGAACATCACTAGGAAGAATATTTTGATGGTGCGGTGGCCGGGATTCGAACCCGGGTTACCGGCTTGGAAGGCGGAAGATTTTAGTGGAATGTGGGTCTCTCTCAAAGAGCAGTTTGAGGAATGGCTCTCATCACAAGTAAAGGCTGGAAGACTCTCGGAAGAAACGGCACGCGAATATGCAAGAGCATTGAAGAAGTTCTTTGACAAATACGGCCCACATTCGGTTGGTGAACTTGAAAAAGCCCTTGCCAAGGAGAACTATAAACGCCACCTATGCAAAGCTCTCAGAAAATTTGTAACGTTCTTGAAGAGCAGGAAGATTATCGATCCAATATTAGCTGAAGAGTTGAAGGAATCAATACCCATCAAACCAACAAAAGAAAGTGAAGTTAGGATTTCAACTGAGGAGTTATTAGAGGCTTGGGAGTATCATAAAAAGCATTCTGACGAGGACACTCAGCTTTTCTTCAAGATTCTGGTGTTCAGCGGAGCTAGACTGAGGGCAGTTCACAAGATGCTGACACAGTTCGAGCCGGAACGCCTAATAATTCTCCCAAACTTTCCTAACGTGGCAAAATATGCCCTCTTGGAAAGGCATGGCAATAAGGCGGCGATTTTCATCTATATGCCAGCAGAACTCGTTGAAGAGATACGATCCGTCAGGATAAAAGAGGCAACAATAAGAAAGCGCTTAGCATATGGCAGGGTGAATGCTTCAACAATCAGGAAGTGGCATGCAACTTTTCTTTCAAGAAAGGGCGTGAAGGATCACGTGATAAACTACATTCAGAGCCGTGTCAAGCGTTCTATTCTTGAAAGACATTACTTAGAACTTGAGGGTGAAGCTGATGAAGTGTATTCTCGCGTTGTT
>NZ_JBMXHE010000118.1:0-3619 GCF_053987695.1 Palaeococcus sp. (in: euryarchaeotes) | reverse complement strand
CATAGCTGAGCTAAATCCAGAGACGCCTTATGTTCTGCTGGCTTTTGCTCCACAGCATTTAATGCACGATGTTCCAACCACAAGCAGAAAGCAGATGGAAAGTGTTTACAAAGCCGCATTAGATGCTGGATTAAAAGAAGTTTACATTGGAAATATCTGGCTACTCAGATAATTCCTCTTCTTTTGGAATTTCGTTCCCCTGAGCCAAAATTATCAGCTCTCTCCCTTCAACGAGCATTTGAGCAACTTTTTTCCTTGCTGAGCTTAAAGCTCTCCAGATTGTTCCTCTCGAAACGCCCATCCTCTTTCCGGCTTCTTCCTGTGTCAGACCCTCATAATCCACCAATCTTAAAGCCTCGAACTCCTCATAGGTCATAAAAATCGGTGGTTTTGGCTGTCCAACAGGGGGGAGGGCGGGATAAAAGTGTCTAACTTCGGGTATGAACCCTATGATCCTCATCTTCCTTCTTCGACCTCTTCCCCATCCTCTTCCCTGTCCCCAAGGCATTTTAACACCTATTTTTCATTTGGTGAAATTCATTTATAGGAGTTTCCCCCAATAAACATGGTGGTTGCATGAAGAGAGAAGGTTCTGAGTTCGTGTGTCCTTTTTGTGGATACAGGGCAAAGAGTCTGGAAGAATTGAAGAGGCACATACTTGAGAAGCATACCCTTAACAGAGAGGATATTAGAGGGATTACCTTCAGACGCATCTGACCAGAAAAGATTAATAACCTCCGGGGAGAGCTTTTAAAATGGTGAGGGAGATGAGATTTAAAGTTGTCGATAGAAAGATAGGGTGGCACAAGGACTTTGATAGCTCACACTTTTTGGTTCTCCCTTATGAGAGCAAATGTTTGAGAATCCATGGACACACATACAATGTGGATGTGGAGATATGGGGTGAACTTAACGAGAACGGCATGATTTTTGATTTCAACCATCTGAGCAATCTTGTAAAGCACCTCGATCACAGAATCCTTGTGAGTGAGAAGTGGGTAGAAAAGAAACACGATGGAGTAATTGTAATTGAGAGAAATGAAAAATACATAAAGCTTCCCGAAAGTGAGGTGGTGATTCTAGATAAACCAAATGTTACTGCGGAGTACATAGCGGAGTGGTTTGCCGAGAAGGTAGCGGAGAAAGCGGGAAAAAATGTGAAGCGCATAAGGGTTAAGGTGTGGGAGGACCCGAGAAGCTATGCCGAGATAACTCTTGAGAGATAACATACTTAACGTTTCTATTTCCGCCGAAACCAATAAATATCTGGGCATTTAATTTTTAATCATATCGAAGTTGCAGCGTTCGTATAGTACGTTCAGGCTTTCTCCGGCTCTTTCTACCAGTCTGGTGAAGTATTCCTCTCCAAATGTTTCTTGAGCTTCAAGTGCGAGCCTGTATGCCATTTTAAGATACGCTTCTCCAGTTGTGCAGTCCTCTCTTTGGGAGATCTTTTCTGCAATTTCAACGATATAACCAACGAAGGAGTGAAGAAGCCTTTTATAATCCCTCTCAAAGCCATGTTCGTTGAGCCATCCTTTGAGGATTATGAAAACCCTGAAAGCCGGTATCTCAGCACTCTCATCCTCAAAGCGGCGGTAGCGTATCAGGAGATATTGGAACACGGAAATTAAAAATCTTCCGACTATTGATTTATCTCCACCTTTTTCCTCCACAAATTCCACGAATTCACTTAAACCACTTTTTCCGCTCTCGTTGAATGCTCTCAGGAGCTCGATGTATGGTGTATGGTAGGCGGAGAAATTCACCCCTTCAAGCTCCGGAATTTCCGGCAGCACATTGGTTATTAATTCCTTCATCTTCTCACCTAAAGGGTTAAATTCTCTACAGTCTTATTAAATTTGAGGTGGGATTATGAGATTTTCAAAGGGCAGAGTTTTTCTTCTCAGAGCCCCTGAAGGCGAAAATCTGGTGAACTTTGTTAATGAGCTTGCTAAGAAAAAGAATATCATTGTAGGAAGTGTGAGTGCTATCGGAAGTTTGAGAAACCCAAAAATTGGTTATTTTGAGGAGAAAAAAGGGCAATACAAGGTCATTGAGCTCAAAGGAACATATGAACTTGTTTCTCTTATGGGAAATATAAGCATTAAAGATGGGGAGCCATTTGCCCATATTCACGTTGCTCTTGGCGATTCGGAGGGCAGGCTCTACGGTGGTCATCTCGTTGAAGGAGAAGTTCTTGTTGCAGAAGTACTCGTCCAGGAACTTCTTGGGGAGATTCTTGAGCGGAAGCCCCAGGAGAACGGCTTGAGCCTCTGGGATGAGGAGCCCCTCTAAGCTTTAAGTTTTAAGTTTTTTCCTTTTGAATCTTGACATAAAGCATGTAGTGCCACCCTACTATTATGAAGATGCCTATAAATTCGGGGATTGCCACACCTCTAAATCTTCTCATTGCCAAGAACGCAAGGAGCCATCCTATAATGAAGAGCAAAGTCGTGAAGGATCCGAAGGGCTTGTCTCCCTCTATGTAGAATCCAATTCCTGCTATTAGCATCCCAACGCTGCAGCTTACAAAGAATCCCACACTAACGTGATAATGAGGGCCCGTCCCCTCGGGAAAAATTCCTATGAGCCCCAGAAAGGCTAGTCCCATGATGAAAATTCCTATACCGAGCTTTCCGATGTTATTCATCCCTTCAAATAGGGCTGTTGCATAGTAAATCCCCAGAAGTGCCGCTATAATCAGGGATATGTTCATAATCCAGTTATAAGGCAAACTGACCCTTCCAAGATCGCTTATGGCATTATCGGTTATGCTCCACCAGGAGCGGTTTATGATGATTGCAACGAAAACTCCCCCTAACCCAATAAGGGGTGTACAAATACCAGCCAATCGCTGGCTTCTTCTCAATAGCATCACCTTTCCCTCATTATCTAACCTTAACGCATTGGGTGTTCACTTCTCATAAAATATCCGGTACATGGAGACATATTTCTCCTTTTCCAGCAGAAATTCATCGTCTTCTGGATAATACTTTGCGAGTTCGGGCATGCAAACTTTTTAATTGATTCCATTGAGTCCCAGATGGTTATGAGAAGGAAGTGGGCCACTTTGTTCTCATCTTTTCGCGTGAAATATAGTTTTAGCAAACCATCAACGGAGCTATAATCCGGTACTGCCCTTTCAATTAAAAACTTCTCATACTCATCTGCTTTCTCAATAGGAACTCTCCCGTGCCACAACCTCATAATTGCCAAAATGCCACCTCCTCTTTTAGTTTAAACATTCATAATATATGAACATTGTGCATTCAAATAATAGGATTGATAAATTGGGGTTCTGATGATTTTATCATCCAATCATGCTTTCAATGCCCATTTAGCACTTTTCCAAAAGCTGATTATCCCTATACCGCTTCCCACAACCCAAAGAATGACGAGTATAATGAACTTGAGCTCATGAAATTGCACTTTAAGGATTGAGAACAGCACTGCTGAGATCATGAAAATGAGAGAGAAGATAAACAGCCGATAAAAATCAAGCTCATACTCAACTCTTTCTATATCCTCTCTCTTTGACCTCTTCAGTGCTCTGCAGATTAAATAGAATGTCAAAGCATAGAGTAACCAGATAACAGCCTGAGGCCCTATTCCCGGT
>NZ_JBMXHE010000117.1:0-6639 GCF_053987695.1 Palaeococcus sp. (in: euryarchaeotes) | reverse complement strand
TTTCCTCATAGTATGCGCTTCCCCTCACCCTGAAAGTTCCCAAATACACAATACCTCCATCTTCGAGGGAGTAAACCGTCTGCTGGGGATCGGTTTCCATGCTTTCGTTGGAGATAATGAGGTAATCACCCACAACGAGCATTTCTATCCTGACATCATCTGTAACGAGGAGCCTCTCAAGAGTGCCGTTGTAATACGTATAAAGACTCTGCTCCAGCGACCCACCATTTCCCTCAACCCTCAAGAGCCACCTACCATTTTCATACCCGAGAACCTCGGTTATGCCATCCATCTCCCAAACCTTCCGCATGGATGTGAAATTCCACTCGTAGAGGCCCGCCCTCCAGAAGCCGGGTGCCTCTTTAACATTGTATGCAATCAGGTATTTTCCGTTCCCATAATATAGGGAAAGCCAGTGATCAAAGTCGAGGAAAAGAGGAATTTTTTGAACATGCGTCCCCTGGATAAGGTACGCTTCTTTATAATATTTCCCGTCCTTCTTCATGTTCGTGTAAACCACGACGGCGTTCGTCCCCAAGGGAGCTCTGCCTAAATGGGAGCCCTTTCCAAATGTTTTTATTTCGAGTAGCCTCCCCTCCCTGTAAAGGTAGAGGGTGCGGTTCTCATTGTAACTCCCTCCAAGTATGTAGTCTCCCATAATATCTCCGCAGACTTTCATCGGCTCCAAACAGCTCCCATTGAATGTGTATATCTCTCCGTTTTCCCAATCACTGATAATCCATGCCCCGCTCCATGAAAGGGGAAGGTGCTCTCCAACATAAATGAAAGAAGTTCCATTGAAAAGGTAGAGATAACCTGGCTCCCATGGCTCAGAGCCGGGCTTCCTCACGTAAACGAGTGCCGCCGTCCCATTTGAGATGGCTTTAACAACATCAATCCTCTTCTCAGGAGGCTCGTGGAAGTGGGATTCAAGCTTCTTGAGGATATCCTCAATAGAGCGGTTCGAATAAACGTAGAGATAGTTTTCCGTGCTGCCATTTGAGACCGTCATGGTGCCGATGTAGAGAACTAAAAACTTCCTGGTACTAACCAAATTTAAGAGGGTGGGACCTACATAAACAGCAGTTTTAACCCCGGTGTTAATATCCCATATGTACAGGGTTCCATTGGCATAGAGGTAAATATGGGTAGAATCAAAGGCAACATGCCAGCCGGGCGTTTTAAATCCCCCAAGGTAAGGCCATTCACCAATGCACTCATCTGTGTACCACGTTAGACCCTTCAAGCGTACAAAGCCATTTGAAGTGGCTAGATACGCAATGCCATCTTTAGGGGCGGATACATAATAATAACCCAAAAGAGAACCATTTTTGGAGTATAAAGGAACAGGCTCTCCCGAAAGGAGTGCTTCGTTAAGAGCTATGGTTGTGTTGTGGTATACGTACCATGTACCATTCCATCCCAAGGGAATTCCAAACTCTTCCACCTTAGAAACTTCAACCTTAAAACCAAGTTTTCCCACAAGGGTCTCGTTGAGGTCCACCTTTCCCCATTCCACAAGGAAAAGGGTACCATTGAAGTAGTCGAGCCACAAATTGCCGCCGGCCAGCCAAGAAAAACCCTCATCGGTGAGCACGTAATAATCGTAGAATCCCCACTGCTGGGTTTTTATGGGGCTCGTTCGGACGAAGAGGTAATCTCTCTCGGCTATTCCATCAAAGAGGTTTTCAACTTTTCCCAGGAGTTTGGATGTTCCGTTCATGAAAACCAAATAAAGTAAAGTGGACTTGGGATAATCCTCTATGTACGCTATGAGCTTCCCTCCAACTATCCTTGCACCAACGGGCTGATAACCGTTCAACTTTTTGGAGAATATTGTTCTCTTACCCCGCTTATCCCAGGTAACGATTTCATATTTACCGGCAACACGCTGAAGTATCCAGCTCCCGTTAATGTAGCCCACCATTATATAGCTCCCAAACCACGCAGGAGCATCTTGAAATTCCTTTCCATTGTAGAGGAAGTACGTAGGATATCCCGCGGGAGAACAGCCCCGCTGGGCATTGCAATAGGGGTCACCATGCCAGACTTCCACGGCTACAATACCATCCCCTCCGTGTACTCCCGTCAGCAATAATGAAGCATTAACCCGGGAGAGCATGACAAGCAGGATTAGGAATGAAAATACAAGCAATTTTCTCATCTCAACCCCTCGAAGTTTACTTAGGAACAAAGTATAAAAAGCTTGCTGTAAAACCTTAAACCTTCTCACCACCAACATACGTCTCAAGCACTTTTATGCCCCTCAGCTCTTTTTCCTCCACCTCGAATGGATCCCTATCCAAGACTATGAAATCTGCAAGTTTGCCTTCCTCAAGTGTTCCAAGTTCCTTCTCAGCATGCATTATATAAGCGGAGCCGTAGGTGTAAGCATGGAGCGCTTCCTCAAGGTTCATGACCTCATCTTCTGTGTATCTATATGTCTCCACATTTTCATGCTTTCCTCTTGTGACTGCAGCATAAATCGTCTCCCATGGATTCGTGGGTTCTATCGGGGAATCCGTGCTGAAGCCCAGGATTATTCCCCTTTCGAGCATGCTTTTAAAGGGATAGACCCACTTTGCCCTCTTTTCTCCAACCCTCTTAACCACCCACCAATCTGTAATGACAAAATGGGGCTGAACAGAAGCAACAACCCCAAGTTCTGCCATTTTCTCAATTTGATCCTCTCTCAAAATCGAGGCATGCTCTATGCGATGTCTATTTCCCTCCACACCACCAAGTGATGAATAAACCTCGAGAATCATGTCAATCGTTGCATCTCCTATGCCATGAACTGCCATCTGAAGTCCGGCTTCATGAGCCTCCCTCACTATTTTTTGCAGGAGCTCCTTTGAGATGTTTGGATAACCCCGAGTTGAAGCGTCGCTATAAGGCTCGCTCAGCCATGCTGTTCTTGCTCCTAGGGAACCGTCTGCAAGGATTTTTATTCCCTGAATTTTGAGTTTTTTCCTTCCAAATCCACTTCTAATTCCAAGTTTCTTAAGGGCATTCAAGATGTCCAAGTTTTCAAACATCCCGCTCTCTTTCACGCCTCTTTTTCCAGGATCAAGATATGCAAAAACACGCACTCTTAACTCTCTCCTCGCTTCAAGGTTCGTTAATGCTTTAAGAGTCCTCTCCTCGACACTTACTGTACCGACAGCTGTGATACCGAGGGAAGAGACATAATCACTCGCAGTTTTTAAGAAGTGTTCATAATCCTTGAGGGTTAGTGTTTCCTTGAATTTTTCTCTTGCAAGCTCAAAGGCTTCCTCCTTAACGACACCTGTGGCTTTTCCATCTTCATCCCTAATTACTCCAGGCAGCTCCGCTTCCAAAAGATCTGCAAGTTCCATAGCCTTTGTGTTAAGAACAGCTGCATGCAAACAAACACGCGAAAGCATCACCGGCTTTTCCTTAACCACCTCATCCAAATCCCAGCGTGTTGGCCATCTCTTCTCATCAAAAAGTTCCTGATCCCAGCCATGGCCAAGAATCCATGTAGTTTTAGTTTTTTTAGCGAAGTCTCCAACTTTCTCTTTGAGTTCTTTTATGCTTTTAACACCTCTCAAATCCGCCATCTCCAGATACATCCCAAGCTCCTCCAAGTGAAGGTGGGAATCAATGAATCCGGGAAAGATAACTTTGCCATGAAGGTCAATCACTTCACCGCCAAGCTCTCTGGCGATTTTTCTTGCTTTTTCATTTGAACCCACATAAAGAATCCTCTCATTTGCTACCACCAACGCGTTTACAATTTTCTTTGGCTTGAAAGAGGTGTAAATTTTTCCGTTCAAAAATGCTCTGATCATTCAACCACCATTAAAATTTGCATCGAAAGAATATAAAAAGCTCATGCCAAAACCTTTAAATATTAAAAGCTCAAACTAAGGGCGATGCCTATGAGGGGGGAGGGTGTTCTCCAGGATACAGAGCTTCTTCAATGAACCCCCTAGTGCTGAAACCAAACTCTTTTTAAGTTCACCTTTAACAGCTTTTTGGAGGTTAGAGTATGGTGGATTTTAAAACAATTGAAGAAAAATGGCAGACCAGATGGAGCCAAGAAAAAGTCTTCGAGCCCCAAATAGATAAAAGCAAGCCAAAATTTTACATAACCGTCGCATTTCCATATTTATCAGGACATCTGCATGTTGGACATGCAAGGACATATACAATACCAGATGTAATTGCAAGGTTTAAGAGAATGCAGGGCTACAACGTTTTATTCCCTATGGCATGGCACATAACGGGAGCACCGATAGTTGGAATAGCCGAGCGTATAAAACACAGAGATCCCCAAACGATCTACGTATATAAAGAGGTTTATAAGGTTCCAGAAGATATTCTGTGGAGCTTTGAGGACCCAAAGAACATAGTGAAATATTTCATGAAGGCGGCTAAAGAAACTTTCATTAAAGCTGGATTTGGAGTTGACTGGAGCAGAGAGTTCCACACCACATCACTCTTCCCACCCTTCAGCAAATTCATCGAGTGGCAGTTCCTAACGCTAAAGGAGAAGGGACTCGTGGTCAAAGGTGCCCACAGGGTTAGATGGGATCCGATAGTAGGGACAGCACTGGGAGACCATGATATAATGGAGGGAGAAGATGTTCCAATCCTGGAATATGTTCTAATAAAATTTGTACTTAAGGACGGCGAGAGAATCTATCTGCCCGCTGCCACTCTGAGAGCGGAAACAGTTTACGGTGTCACCAATATGTGGTTAAATCCGGAGGCTACATATGTGAAGGCGAAGATAAAGAGCGGAGACAAGGAGGAGATATGGGTAATAAGCAAGGAAGCGGCCTACAAGTTAAGCTTCCAGGATAAGGAGATTGAGATTATTGAGGAATTCAAGGGAGAGAAGCTAATCGGAAGATGGGTAGAAAACCCGGTTACGGGTGATGAAATAATAATCCTCCCGGCAGAGTTTGTCGATCCAGATAACGCAACCGGTGTCGTCATGAGCGTTCCTGCCCATGCACCCTTCGATCATGTTGCCATCGAGGATTTAAAAAAGAACACCGAGATTCTAATGAAGTACGATATTGATCCTCGGATTCTTGAAGAGATGAGCTATATCTCCCTGATAAGCTTGGAAGGATATGGAGAGTTTCCTGCCGTTGAAGAAGTGGAAAAGCTTGGGGTAAAGGACCAGAAAGACATTGAAAAGCTTGAACAAGCGACGAAGACAATATACAAGGAAGAATTCCACAAAGGAGTTTTCAAGATAGAACCTTACAAAGGCATGAAAGTCAGCGAAGTTAAAGAGAGGATTGCAAAGGATATGAAGGAGAAGGGCACTGCGGATATGATGTACGAGTTTGCCGACAAGAAAGTCATATCGCGCTTTGGCAACAGGGCAGTCGTTAAAATACTTCATGATCAGTGGTTCATAGATTATGGAAATCCGGAATGGAAGGAAAAGGCGAGAGAAGCACTAGAAGACATGAAGATATTCCCCGAGAGTAGAAGAAACCAATTTAAAGCGGTTATCGAGTGGCTCGACAAGAAAGCATGTGCGAGAAAAATCGGACTTGGAACTCCTCTTCCATGGGATAAAGAGTGGGTAATTGAGAGTTTGAGTGATTCGACAATTTATATGGCTTACTACACAATTTCAAGGACAATAAACAGACTTCGCGAAGAGAACCTGCTTAACCCAGAAAAGCTAACTCCAGAGTTGTTTGATTATATCTTCCTAATGAAGTTTGATGAAGAAAAGGAGAGAGAATTAAGTGAGAAAACAGGAATTTCAAGGGAAGTTATAAGAGAGATGAAAGAGGAGTTTGAGTACTGGTACCCGCTCGACTGGAGATGCTCAGCCAAAGACCTCATTCCAAACCACCTGACGTTCTTCATATTCAACCATGTTGCTATCTTTAGGAAGGAGCACTGGCCAAAGGGGATAGCGGTGAACGGCTTTGGAACACTGGAAGGTCAAAAGATGAGCAAGAGTAAGGGAAATGTGCTAAATTTCCTGGATGCTATAGAGGAGAACGGTGCCGATGTTGTGAGGCTCTACATAATGGGACTAGCTGAGCATGATAGTGACTTTGACTGGCGTAGAAAAGAAGTAGGAAAACTAAGAAAGCAGATAGAACGCTTTTATGACCTGATAAGCGAGTTCTCAAGCTATGAGAACAGGGAAATAGAGCCTATGGATATTGATAAGTGGATGCTTCATCGCCTAAATGTTGCAATCAAAGAAGCTACAGCCGCTTTAGAGGAGTTCAGAACTAGAACTGCCGTGCAATGGGCATTCTACAACATATTAAACGATCTTAGATGGTATTTAAGAAGAACAGAGGGTAGAGATGACGAAGCAAAGAGAGCTACCTTGAGGAAGCTTGCAGAGGTCTGGGTTAGACTAATGGCCCCATTCACACCACATATAGCTGAAGAACTCTGGGAGAAGCTTGGGGGAGAAGGCTTCGTGAGCCTAACAAAGTGGCCCGAGCCCGTCCCGGAGTGGTGGAACGAAACGATTGAATTAGAGGAGAGCTACATTAAAGGGCTGATAGATGACATAAAGGAGATAATAAGTGTTGCAAGGCTTGAGAATGCAAGAAGGGCTTACATCTATACCGCCGAGGAGTGGAAGTGGCGCGTCGCTGAATTGGTTGCGGAGAAGAG
>NZ_JBMXHE010000116.1:0-4848 GCF_053987695.1 Palaeococcus sp. (in: euryarchaeotes) | reverse complement strand
GCTATACAATAACTTCACCAGCATCCTAAAATTTTTACATGCTCTTAGAGATTATGCTATTCTGTACGATGGGAGCATAATAATTGAAATTGATAATGCCGCCTGGGAAGAAAGGGAGCTTACGCTGCTAAGGCAAATCGAAGCTTAGCCCTTAATGCTCTTTTCCTGCTGGTCATAGAGAATTAGTGTTTTGCTCACGGTTCTAAGGGGGGCAGTTGGGAAATCATTCAATCACGGTAGATTAGCTTTGTCCTAACAGCACCAGTGGAAAAGGATATAAACTCCCGCCCGGAGCATCTTCCATGATCAGGGAAAGAATAGTATGCTGGGGACATGAAAATGTCAGGGCAACTCATAAATCCACCCTTGAATTCACAAAGGAGGACTTTTTAACACCCAGAGGAGATTGCATCCTGTGCATCAAAGCCAATAAGGGCATAAACGACCTGAGTGAGGAGTTTAAAAAAGCCCTTAAATCCGGGAAAAAGCTCACGATCAAAATCATGGTGGATGGAATCGAGGATGAGCTCACAGCTTGGGGGGACGAGCGCCTTATTTTGGATCATGCCACATCCATGGTCGTAAGGAAGAGCGAGTATATTGACAGCAGAACTCTCGCAGTGAGGGCGGACAAAGCTGCCAGGGACATTAAAAGGGAAATCGTGGAAAAATTGAAGAATCCGGAGCAAAAAGCGGTAATTGAACTTATAATAGAGGACTGATTGCTCATACGCCCTCCATCTGAGAAACCCTTTTAAAAGCATCAGACGAGAAATTTTAGGGTGACCTAAAATGAGAGCAGCATTTGCTATTATCGTCATGTTGCTAATTATGGGCACAGCTACCCCTGTAACTTCCCAAAGCAGGGAAAAACCCTTAATTATTGCCACAATAGCACCCCTTGGAGAGATTATTAAGGAGACTTTTGGAGATGATGTGGAAGTTGAAATTCTGGTTCCTTTAGGGGTCGACCCGCACGAATATCAGCTAAATCCAGAGCAAATAGAAAAGGCTAGAAATGCCATTGTAATCGTGACAACAGGAGGACATCTCCCCGCCGAGAAAAAGCTTAAGGAACTAAGTGAGAACGGTGAAATAAATGGCCTGGTGCTATGGATTGATGATTATGAAATGGAGGGGTTTAAGTTTCTGGAAAAAAGCTGGATGGGAGGAAACAATCCTCATGGTGCTTGGATGGATCCAAAAAATGCCCTCGCAATAGCTAAAGCCACAGAGAAGGCTTTAATCAAAGAAAATCCCGAAAGCAGGTATGTGTATGAGAGAGATTATGAGCGGTTTGAATATAAGGTTAATGAAATTGTGGACTCATACAGAGTGGTTTTTCAAAAAATTGGTGTAAAAAAGGCGATAATTGAGCTCCCCGCCCACCAGTATGTCCTAGAGTGGCTGGGAATTGAAAGCATCGATGCGATAAAGCCCGAAGAAGAAGTGCCTGCAAAGAGTGTGGATGAGCTGTTGGAGGGTGCAAAAGATGCTGATCTTATAGTTTATACGATTGAAAGCCCAAATTCACTCAAAAATGCTGCCCTGGAACTTTCATCAAAAAGTGGAAAGCCACTGGCAAATGTTGTCTATATGTGGGCAAACAAACCCTATACCCAGGTTCTCAAGGAAAATACCGGGGAAATAATAAAGGCGCTCAGTGAAGCTCGGGGGGCAGGGGCAGTCCAAATTAAAAGAGGAGTAAGTGAATCCTACATTTTTCTTGCACTGCTCATAGGTATTGTGATGGGTTTTGCCTTTGGTATGTTTGTGAGGAGGGGCTAGGTTCTCCTCCTGAATCTCAGCTTTGCTGTTAGAACCTTCTCCGTCGAGAAGAACTTTGCCGTTATATAGAGCATAACCGTTGCTAGGATTGCAAGATAAATTATGCTGAAATAAATGCTCGAATACTGACCCATTAGCATCGCCCTAAATGCAAGGATAGGATGACTGAAGGGCAGTGCCATTAGGAAATACTTAAAAACTGCTGGGAGGGTTTCAATGTCTGTGAACATGAGGACAAAGACGGGAAATGCTAGAGGCATTATCCCTGCATTTACCACGGTGTTCGCACTTTGAACATCCTCAGCAAATATTGCGAGGAACATCGCAAGCCCTAGGGCAAATGCTATTGTCAGGAACATGACCAAAGCAAAGAGAATTGCTCCCTTAGGGGTTATTGTAAGACCGAGCGCTTCTAGGGATATTTCCGAATCACCACTCGGTATCAGGGAGCTCATGTAATAGCGCATTCCTATCATGTATGTAATCGAAGCTATCAAACCCATAACCGCGGTTCCAGTTATTTTCCCCGCAACAATCGTTAATCTGTTCACGGGAAGCGTTAGGAGGGTTTCGAGTGTCTTATTCTCCTTTTCCATTGCCATTGTGCCAGCGGCCATCTGGGAGACCACCATGACCATGAGGAGGATTATAATGGGGATTGAAAGTCCCTGAGCCGAAAATAAATTCACGACTATTGAGGGAGAAACTTCCACGACTCTGTCCTTTATCACGGAGTAGCTCTGGGCTTCTATGGGGTGCAAAATTGCCTCAGGATCTCCACTTGCGCTGTTCTTGATCTTAAGTTTCGCAAGGTACTCATTTAAAATGTTGACCACCGCATTTATCCTGCCCTCACTAACGCTCTCCCGGATACCCGTGCTTACGCTCTTAAATATCGCATAAATCTCAACATTCGTTTTTTCATTTGCATCAATCTTCGTGGAGAAATCTCCGGGTATGACCACAACGACATTGTAGTCCTTCTCCTTGGCTTTATTTATTGCATCCTGGAGATCCTTTGCCTCGATCCGGGTCACGGTTACATTTGGGGCTATTTCAAGGCTTTTTATAAGGAGGTTCCCATAATTTCCCGTGTCAAAGTTGACCAGAACGACTTTGGTCTCCTCCTGCGCCTGCTGCATTCCAACCTGCATAAGATGCCCGAGAGCGGGATATAGAAGGAGAGGAACAACGATTATTCCAAAGAGAAGTCCTTTATCCCTGAGCATGTGCCTAAGCTCCTTCATAACAATCGTCAAGAAATCTCCCATTCAAACACCCCCTAAGGTATTTTCCACTATATCCATGAAGACTTCCTCAAGGTTCTCCGCCCCGTATTTCTCTTTCAGCTCCCGTGGAGTTCCAATTTCCACTATCACACCTTCGTTGATGAGTGCCACTCTGTCACAGAGAAACTCAACTTCCAGCATGTTATGACTCGATATGAAGAAAGTAACACCCTCACTCCTGGCGAAGTTCTTTATATTCTTCCGAATGACATAGGCATTTACTATGTCGAGACCGCTCGCCGGTTCATCAAGAATCGCCAGTTTCGGCTTTACCATGAGGGCTCTTGCAAGGAGGAGCTTTCTTGTCATCCCCTTCGAATAGGTTGAAATCTTATCATTAAGGCGCTTCCCCAAGTCGCTTATCTCCCTCCCGAGTTCGAGCATCTCCTCGACGCTCTTCCCTGTTTTTGCGTATAGCTTTGCCATAAATGTTAGATACTCCCATCCCGTCAGATTTTTATATGCTCCCGCTTCCTCGGGAAGATAGCTTATGAGCTTCCTGACGTCATCGGCCCTTTTAACCACATCATATCCAAAAATCTCGGCCCTTCCTCCTGTGGGCGATAAAAGGGTTGCGAGGATCTTCAGGGTTGTGCTTTTACCCGCACCGTTGGGCCCTATGAGCCCGAAGATTTCACCCTCCTTAACCTCGAAGCTTATACCTTTAAGGGCTTTAACCTTCCCATAATCCTTCTCAAGGTCTTCAACTTTTATCGCTGCCATGTGCAACCCTCCGATCGTATTCGAGAAGTATAACTCCAAAGGTCGCAAACAGTATTCCAACGATGATCATAGGTTTGAATTTCACATAAGCACCAGAAAATGCAAAGAGAAGTCCAACAAACATTGACCACCAAGCCTTTTCCCTGTATTTGCTCCTAAACATCTCATTCACCTTCGTAGATGAATATGTCTTCAATTTTGACATTAAAAAACCTCGCCATCTTGAAGGCGAGCTCAAGGGAAGGGTTGTACTTTCCTTTTTCTATGGCTATGATAGTCTGTCTTGTAACACCTAACGCTTTGGCCAAATCCTCCTGTGTTAGCCCCTTCCACTCCCGAAGTTCGCGAAGACGGTTCTTCACTCACATCACCCTCGAGTAGTAGTACCTCATCAGGGCGTGTCCAAATATGGCTACCGTGTAAATGAGTGCAAGCACTTTAGCCGGATCGAGCCACTCGAGGTTGTCCACAGCGAGGATGCTCATGAGAAGGAGAATCTGGACGATTATGAGGGTTTTCTCCGAGGCAATCTGGTTTATCCTCCTCCCGCGCTCGTCCTTCATTTGACCTGTCTCTTTCATGAAGCGGTAGAAGGCAACCCAGTATACCACTGTGGCGGCCGCTATGAAAATGAAGAGGGCTTCGCTCCCCATTCACATCACCCTCGCATAGTGGTAGTGCGATAGGAGGAGCACCGCTGCCCCTGCAGCGAGGGGAATTATGAGCTTCGTTGCCACCTCGCTGTTTCCTTGGCTGTACTCCCAGAGGTATTCAAGGAAGAGGAGAAAACTCATCACCGCGTAGCCGTTTCTCGCGCTCTTTGCGTCTATGAGTTCGGTCCTCTCGTCCTCAACCCTCTCAATCCTTGAGTCGTAGTACCACGTGAGCAGATAGCTAAGCAAAAAGCCCGCTACAAAGATCCCCACGGCTAAGAGAGCCCTCCCGGACTTCGTCGAGTAAGCCAGCCCGATTATCATGCCCGTAACGAGAATCCCCAGCAGGTGTTCGTACTTCATCTCACATCACCTCTTCATAGTGGGCCTTTGCA
>NZ_JBMXHE010000115.1:0-20631 GCF_053987695.1 Palaeococcus sp. (in: euryarchaeotes) | reverse complement strand
CTCCAAGATTCCAGAGTCTTTTTTAAATATCTTGTTAAACCAAGAACCGCCACCAAAACTCGAGGATTCATCCTCCATAGTACTCTTCTACCTCCGAGTAAGTCTTCATATTTACCTTATCTCAAGTCCTTTTAAGCCTTTCTCATCGCTTTTTGCCGAAATGACGAGAGAGTAAAAATGTTTAAAAAGTCTCTCTTAAACTCCTACGTGATGAGTAGGAGAAGCACCAGGGTAATAAAGCCCCGCATAAGGAAGATTTTAAGCGAAACGCTGCCCAATGAGTTAGTTGATAAACTACCGAAGCGATGGGTTCAGATTGGTGATGTTTTAATTCTTCCTCTTAGGGAAGAACTCCTCCCATATAAGTATGAGATAGCAAAAGTCTATGCTGAAGTCCTCGAGGTTAAGACCGTTCTCAGGAAAGGCTGGATTTTGGGGGAGTTTAGAGAGCCTCACTACGAGATAATTTATGGAAATGACCCAGTAACAATTCATAAGGAGAACGGCATCCTCTACAAGCTCGATGCCTCAAGAATAATGTTCTCTCCCGCCAACGTCAAGGAAAGGGTGAGGATGGCGAGTATAGCAAAGCCAAACGAACTCGTGGTGGATATGTTCGCGGGCATAGGCCATCTCTCACTGCCAATAGCAAAGCACTGTAAGGCGAAGGTAATTGCAATAGAGAAGAGCCCTTACACCTTCCGCTTTTTGGTGGAGAACATAGAGCTCAATGGGGTTCAGGATAGAATGACCGCTTACAATATTGACAACCGCGAGTTCAAGGGCGAAAACATAGCGGACAGAATTTTGATGGGATATGTTATAAGCACGCATGAGTTTATACCAAAAGCCTTGGAGATAGCGAAGGACGAAGCGGTAATCCACTACCACAACACGGTCCCCGAGCGCCTGATGCCTGAAGAACCCTTCGCAACATTCCAAAAAACAGCGAGGGAGCACGGCTACGAGGTTGAGCTTTTAGAGGAGCACGTAATAAAGCGCTATGCCCCAGGAGTTTGGCACGTCGTTCTTGATTTGAGGGTGTTTAAGAAATGAAGTGATGTGTAATCGCGGTTATTATAATGGCTATTATACAATCGTAATCTCAACAATATCCCCCTCTCTAAACTCTCCACCAATGAGCTTTATTCTCTCCTCGTTGCAGTAAAGCCCAATTCCCTTCACTTTTTGGCCATCTACAAAAATTTCAAAATCTGCATTAAAAATTCCAACATCGCTGGGAAGCCTCTCCTCTATGTAAATCTCTTTCCCAAAGATCTCAACTTTATCAAAGCTCTCAAAAACTGCCCCGTAGTGATAATGAGGCAAGCCCCCTTCGAGAGGGGCGTTTTGGAAGGTTAAAGGAGTTAAGCTTTTGCCTGCTTTTCTTAGGGGCTTTAACCAGTAGTAGTTCTCCTTTTTTTCCACAACTTCGAATCTATTTCCTTTAGCTACAGACACGAGCTTAAGGAGCTCTGGTTTAACTGGAAGCCCTCCTCTCGCCCTGTATCTGTCTATACATTCTCTCAACTCAAAGTGCGCGTGTTTATCACTCCAAGGTCTGAAGAAGCCCGAAACCACCAGCTCACCAAATTCATCACCGAGATGGATCTTTTCATTCACCTCAACATTTGGCTTAACATGAAGTACCTTTAAGCAGAAACTCTGTACTTTGAAAATAATTAGGTAATCCTCCCGGATTGGCACGTACTGGGGCGTTCTAATCTTTTTAATTTCCTCAACGACTCCTTCTTCAAAGGGGAAGAGTGCTTTCTCCCTAAAATAAACATCCACTGCGGTTCCCAGACGGTGTGGAGGGTAAGGACTGTTAAAAAAGCTGTATCTGGTATCTTTTGGTATCTCAAATCTCAATCCTCGGATTTTAGCTATCTCCATTTTCATTTCCAAGACCTCAGCGAGAAGTCGGTCATCACCCGTCAGCTCACTCTTGTTCCAATCATCGGTCATTCTAAGCTAGACACTTGGATTTATAGAGTTTGCGGAAGGCTTTTAATCTAAAGGTAGCTATTCATCTCGGCGGTGAAAATGCTTCCGGGTAAGGTTCCACCAGAAAAGCTTAAGGAGATAGTTTTCAATCATTTAGGGGCGGAGGGAGAGAGGGTTTTAATTCCCCCCCGAGTGGGCATAGACGCTTCGGCAATAGATTTTGGGGAACGCATTTTAGTTGCCACCAGCGACCCCATAACAGGCGCTTCAAAGCACATAGGATTCTACGCGGTCAATGTGAATGCAAATGATGTTGCGGTAATGGGGGCGAAACCCAAATGGTTTCTGGCAACCATTCTTCTCCCGGAATATGCCGATGAGGGGCTTTTAAGGGAGATAATGGAAGACTTGGATAGGAGTGCAAAAAAACTCGGAGTTGCAATCATAGGAGGGCATACGGAAATAACCGTTGGACTGGATAGACCCATAGTCCTCGGAACCATGCTCGGAGAAACGACGAAGGATAAACTAATCTCGGCTGCAAATGCCAGGGCAGGCGATAGGATAATTCTCACAAAAGGACTCGCTATAGAGGGAACTTCCATAATTGCAGGTGAAAGGGAGGAGGAACTTAAAAAAGAATTTGGGGATAAATTTGTCGAGGAAGCAAAGGGGTTTCTCTGGAAAATAAGTGTTGTAAAGGATGCGATGATAGCCAGCAGCATAGGCGTTCATGCAATGCATGATCCTACTGAAGGTGGCGTGGCGAACAGCCTCCACGAGATTGCCGATGCATCGAACCTTGGCTTTAGAGTATATTATGATAATATGTTAATCGCAGATGAGACGAAAAAGATATGCGAGTACTTCGATTTAAATCCCCTCGCATTGATAAGCTCCGGGGCTCTTTTAATTTCCGCTTCACCTGAAAAAGCAGGTAAAATTGTGAATGCGCTCAAAAAAGCCGGGATTGAGTCCTCTATAATCGGCGAGTTCATTGACAATCCTGAAAAGAGGGTAATTGTGAAGGAAGGAAAGGAATATCCACTGGAGCAGCCCGAGACGGATGAGGTCTGGAAGCTCTTTTAGCCGGCTTGATAGGTCTCCTCTCTCTCCTTCCATTCCTCTATCAGAGTTTGGAGGACTCCAAGACTCACTGGCCCTATTATGAGTCCCTTAAATCCAAAGGCGAGTATTCCTCCAAAGATTCCAATTAGGGCCACAATAGAGTTTATTCTTGCTCCCTGCGATATGAGCTTAGGTCTAATCGTTATGTCGGGAATAGGGGAGATTAAAGTGGCTCCATAGATTGCAAAGAGGACTCCTCCTAAGATGTGATCCTGATATAGTATCAGGTACAGGGAGCCTCCGAGCCACATGATCCATCCTCCTATGACGGGCAAGAGCTCGAGGACTATGCACAGTACCCCTGCGGCGATTGAACCCGAGACATTTGAAATTCCAAACATAATAAACCCTGCAGCGAGGAATATCCCCTTAATGGTGCTCAGGAGAAGCCATGTTCTTAGAATGGCATTCAAAGTCCTTTCCACTCTTTTTATAAGCGCTTCCCCGAGTTCTCTGTTATCTTGAGGTATAAGTTTGTAGAGCTCCATGTGAAGAAAATCCGCGTTTCTCAGGGATGTATAAAAGATTCCAAGAAACACAACTACCTGGAGGATGAAGAGGGGCAGGGATAAAGTGTAGTTTAATATGGAGCTCTGGATTCTCTGGGAAAGTGATGATGCAAAGGAGTTAATGGTCTCTCCAAGGGATAGAGGGAGCTGAGCCTTTGTTATGAATTCAAGACCCCTCGAGATGTAGATGTACAGGTATGTCAGCGTGCCCCTGAGCCAGAGGGTCACACCTATAGTAGTGCCCACTGCAAGTAAACTCATTAGTAGAGTGAGCAGGATTGCCGAGGTCCCTGGAGAAAACTTTTGGGAAAGCTTTCTGTGGAGTGGAAGAAGAATATAAGCTATGGCAGCACCGAAGATTATTGGAGTTACAAACGGCTCTATGGTTTTCCAGACGAGAAAGAGGACAACGAGAGAGATTGCAAGCCATGCTATGGACTCTCCGTTCATTCTACCACTTCCTCAAATATCTGAGGAGCAGTTCCCTTGCCCTCGGCTTGTTGAAAATGAAGAGCCGCCTTCTTCCCTCATCCAGGATGAAATTTTTGCCCAGAGCAACGATGCCATCTTTGAGCCTGTAGATCTCGCTTTTCCCAAGCTCTTTCAAAATGGACTTTTTCAGATTTTCAGGTGCCTCTATTTTTTCAAGAGCACCCTCAAGCTTGTTCAGGAGGGAGCGGTTTACAAATTTTGTCCTGCCCAGCATGAATTCCTCTCCCTTAACCTCCTCCCCTTCCATGGGAATGCCCCAGAACTCCTTTGCACATTCAAAGGGATATACATATTCCTTCCCGTAATCGGGGAGATAGAGCTCATAGATTATGGCTAGGAGTATTTTCCGGGCGTCGGTCCCGTAATATTCAACTCTCAGGTTAAACCGGCCATCCTCAAATCCATTCTCGTAAACTTCAAGCTCCTCCTCACACTGCACCGGCTCACCCCCTTATGTATGACATGACATATGTGGCGGGCATATATAGAGATGAGCTCTGGTATACTCCGAAATCAACCTTATTTGCATCATAGAACACTACCTTTGCTTTTTCAACCCCCATAAGACCTTCGAGGGATTTTATTGCCGAGTTCATATCCCCCGTTTCATCCACCAGAACCCCTTCAACGTCCTTTGCAAACCAGCTTCTCCCGCTTGCATATTCCTTGGTCGTGTTCATATCGAGGTTCCTCCCCTGACTCACGGCGTTCAAAAAGTCCTCGAAGTACGTGTTGATCATGTCGCTTATCATCTTTCTCTCTTCATCCGTTAAATCCCTCCATTCCCCTCCCATGTCCTTATATTTCCCTGTCTTGAATACGTTCACCTTTATGCCGTTCTGGGCGTAGTTCTGCTCCAGATCGTAGTGAACATAGAGGACTCCTATACTCCCAACGTCTGCAAGGGGATCCGCTATTATCTTATCCGCTGCACATGCGATATAGTATCCCCCGGAATCCGCAAGTGAGCCCGTATAAGCAACCACAGGGACATTGTAACTTAGTTTTTTGAGCTCTTTGTATATGAGCCTCACGGGGCCAACATAACCTCCCGGGCTTTCAATCCACACCAAAACACCGCCTATGCTCTTGTTCTCCTCTACCTCTCTGATCTTTGTTATGACATCTTTAGCCGTGTAATCATCGATGGGCCCCATTATGGGCAGTATTACTATTGTGGCATTTGCTTCAGTTTCCCTCTTCTCTCTGAGTTGGGTTTTTAGATAATCAATTTCGTTCTGAAGTTCGATGATTTTAGCCTGAAGTGCGGTATTGTTGCTCACAACGGTGATGTTTGGCACCTGTACCTCGAAGGCGTATGTTTTGTTCTGCTCTTCAAGGGCTTTTTGGAGTTCTCCTGTCTGCATATAAAGCAAAACGTTAGAAACTATAGCCAAGGCAAGTAAGAGCGTGAGAATGAGGCTCAGATACTTCCACACTTCTTCCTTATCCACACTCACCACCTAAAGTAAATTGTTCTCAATGCTTTTAAACCTTCACCGCTTAGATTAATCCATGTCAGTTATAAGGGTGGAAGGATTAAGCTTCAAATATGCAGGGGCTGATGATTATTCCCTAAGAGATATTAGCTTTAGGGTTAAAAAAGGTGAGTTCGTGGGGATTTTGGGAGCAAGCGGAAGCGGTAAGTCAACCCTCTGTCTGACGTTCAATGGAATAATCCCCCATTCGATAACCGGAGATTTTGAAGGAAATGTTTACGTTAAGGGGTACAATACGAAGGATAAGAGTGTTGCTGAACTTTCCACACTCGTGGGTTTGGTTCTCCAGAACCCCGATTCGCAGCTCTTCAACATGACTGTTGAGGAGGAAATCGCCTTTGGGCTTGAGAATTTGGGTTTGGATGTGGAGGAGATTAAGCGCCGCATTAAATGGGCTTTAAAACTGGCGGGTTTGGAGGGGCTTGAGAATGAATTTCCTCCTAATCTGAGCGGCGGTCAAAAGCAGCGCTTGGCTATAGCGAGCGTTTTGGCAATGAAGCCTGAAGTTCTTGTTTTGGACGAACCAACTTCACAGCTTGATCCTTTAGGACGAGAACAGGTTCTGAGTTTGGTCACACTTCTAAACAAAGAGCAGGGAATTACAACGATAATGGTGGAACACAACACGGACTATCTTTTAAACTTCGCTGATAGGGTTATCATAATGCACAAAGGCGAGATAATACTGGAGGGAAAGCCTAGGCAGGTTTTTGAGGAGGTTGAGTTCCTAGAGAATCTTGGTATAAAAATACCAACGAGCGTTAAGATAGGGTATCGCCTGAAGAGGGAAGGGCACATCAACACGGCATCTCTCAATGAAAGAGAAGTTATTGAAGAACTGAAGAGGATTTTAGGGAAAGAGTTATAAAGCCTTTTTCCAGTTATTGATGTGAACAAACTATCTTTGGTTATTTGGGAGGGAAGAAGAATGGCGGAAAGACCACTTGATGTTATCCACAAGTCACTTGAGAAGGACGTTTTAGTGCTCCTGAAGAGAGGGTTGGAAGTTAGAGGTAAGCTTAAGGGTTATGATATTCACCTGAATATAGTATTGGCTGATGCTCAACTCGTCGAGAATGGGGAGATTGTGAAGAGCTACGGGCGCATTGTAATTAGGGGAGACAACGTTTTGGCGATTTCCCCTGTTGATTACGAAACTGAGTGAGGTGGACGCTCATGGGAAGCGGAACAGCTACAATGGGGCAGAGGAATAAGAAGGAGACCCACATCAGGTGCAGGAGATGCGGTAGAAAATCCTTTAACAGGAAGAAGGGCTACTGCGCTGCATGCGGCTTTGGAAGGAGCAGCAGGATGAGGAAGTACAGCTGGTCAAGGAAGCACAGGAAGTGATTCTCCTTTTGTTTTATCTTTCTGCTAGTCTTATATACCATGAGCCCCAACATTTAATTGGTGGGACTTGATGGAGTATTCTCGGGCTGAAAAAATCTTAGCAAGTCTTTTTGTGGTTTTTCTCATCATAGCAAGCATAAACTTTTTGAGGGAGCTGGAAAAAGTTCCGGCTCGTCCAAATTATGATTATTATCAGGCAAAATATGGGATTAAGCCACTTCTTGAAAATCAAAGCCGGCTCATGAGTCTTGATAGGGATCTCCTCAAAGTTTACCAGAGCGCTCAAGAAAACCTTACGGAAGCTGAGAGGGTTTACACCTTTAAGAGAGAGGAGTACAGGGTGGCGCTGGAAAGTGGAAATGCAACGGAGAAGCTTAAGACTGAATACATGAATGCCAAGGAAGGATATGAGAATGCCTATATAAGATATCTGGGAGCAAAAAGCGCCTATGAAAAAGTTCATCAGGAGCTGGAGGAGCTGAGTGCCCAGATAAACCAGCTCTCACAAAGAGCCGGTGAGGAATATGGGAGGGCATATGACATCTACAGACTGAAAATCCTGGCTTTAAAGCTTCTCTTCACACTCCCGGTATTTGTGGCGTCCTTCTTCCTCTTTAGACGTTACAAGAACATATATGTCCTCTCATTGATATCCTATTCATCCCTTCTCCTAATATACCTCATTCTCTCCACCATATGGAGCACGGTTCAGGTAATAGGGCTAAGCCTCTTCGGGGCGGGAGCTTCAATTGCGGCACTTTACTATTTGAGAAAGGAGTACTTAAAGCCCGAGAGGGTTTACAGGCGCCGGATAGCTCAAAACAAGTGCTACAACTGTGGTTTTCCAATAAAAGATGATTATATTGTTTGTCCGAACTGTGGAGCGAAGCTCAAAGAAAAATGCGAGAAATGTGGGGCAATGAAGCCTATCCATCTAGACTTCTGCCCGTATTGCGGAGGACAATAGCCTCCATCTCTGGTTTTATTATCTCAATTAGCCTCTTCTTCAATTCTTCGATTCCCTCTCCTTCCTTTGCAATTATTCTGATCGGCTCTATTCTCATACCTCTCAGGAAGCTCTCCACCTTCTGAATCTTCTCCTCATCTGCTATGTCCGTCTTGTTGAGCACCACTATAAATGGGAACTCTCGGAACTCCTCGTATATCTCCTTAAAGAGGTGCATTTGATCCCCTACTGGATAGCCGCAGTACTCAGATGGATCAAAGATATAAATTATAACTTTCCCTAGGTGCTTTAGAGCTAGAATTGCCTGCCTCTCTATTTCATTGCGCTCGCTTAAAGGCCTGTCCAGAAGCCCCGGAGTATCAATTACTTGATACTTGAGCCAGTGCTCCTCAAACTGTCCAACATTTATTCCTTTCGTCGTAAATGGGTAGCTCGCCACTTCGGGCTTCGCATTTGTGAGCTGCCTAAGAAGCGTTGATTTTCCCACGTTGGGGTGCCCCGCTATGACTATGGTCGGAAGATTGAGATCTATCACGGGTAAATCCTTCAGGACATTCCTGGCTTTGTTGAGATACTCGAGGTTGTCGCCTATGTCCTTTATTATGCTTGCCGCCCTTCCGTAAAACTGCCTTCTGAGCTTTGAGATTTCATTTGTATCTCTCGAGTATCTTATTTTTTCAACATACCTGTCTTCTAGGGTTTTTAGGGTTTTAATAGCCCAGTTTATTGATGCAAGTGACCTGTGAAAGGTATTCCTGTCCACCAGAGTATCGAGAAGTTCGCGGTAGAAGGGGGGCAAGGTGGAAACTCCAGGAGTTCTATCGAGGATCTTCTTTAGGTTATCCCTCAATACCTGTGAGACGGTTCTAATCCTAAGCTCCTCCCTCTCTCTCGCTTTGTAAAGGGGTTTTCCCCTCGGAGTTGCAGCAGAAGCTGCTTTTTCAGCTCTTCTAAAGGCTTTATCAATGAGCTCATCAGCAAAAAGCACGGTGGGCATTTTTTCAAAGGGATTCTTCATCTCACTCACCTCTTACATCTACATCTTTTTCTCGCCGGTACTGGATTTTCGGAAGGGTTTTTAAATGTGTTGATTGCACTTTTCATACTGTCAGGATAAGCTACTTATGATTAGGAGGATAAGACCACACCACTATCAGCCTACCACACTTATCCCGCTTTTCATACTGCCGGTATAATTTTGGCACCCCTCCTGAAGCCATTCAATCACATTATCAAGCTCAAGCGACTCATGACATTTCTCATACACCCTAAAGGTGTTGATTGCGTTTTTCCCATACAACCTTTCCATCCTTTCTCATAACCTTAAGGATACGATGGTAAGGGATCTGGGCATCTTCTATAAAAAAATAGCCATGTCCTAGGGTGATGTACTTCACGGGAATTTTCTTCACGTTTCCAAAGGCACCCCTGTGCTCTATTATGATGAAGTAATCTTCCTCATCCTCCCGCGGGTCGTATTTAATCTTTGATAGAACCTCTTTAACGAAACCTTTTCTCATAAATACACCTCATAAATAGTGTTCTATTAGGGCTTTGATCTTCTCCATGTTTTCATCCCAGTGCTGTATTATCCTTCCATGGCCCGGCAGTCCTATATACACATCCATACTCTTCAATCGGTTTATGGAGTCCAATAACTGCCAGAAATTGCCCGTTGGAAGGTCCGTTCTTCCAACACTCTCATAAAAAATCGTATCCCCTGTAAAGAGCAGCTTTTCTTTGGGTTCATACAGGCATATGCTCCCTTGAGTATGCCCCGGGGTGTGCATCACTTTGAACTCGAGGGAGCCTACCTTTAAGGTATCCCCCTCTTCAAGCTTTATGTCCACTTTATGAGGATTATACTTCTTTCCGTGATAGTAAGATAGGATTATCCTATCCTCGCTATTTTCCAAGGTTTTTGAAGTATTGCTGTGGGAAGCAAAGCGAACTTTGATTCCCCTGTTCTCAAAATACTTCTTCCATACCAGGTTCCCGCCAACGTGATCAAAGTGCTCGTGAGTGTTCAGTATCACCATTCTCTCTACACCTTCTAGATATCCCTCCCTTTCCAGGGTATCCTTATAAGGTTCAAATATGCTTCCTGTCCCGGTATCGATCATTAAGCCTTCATTTCCATCTCTGATGATGTAAATATTCGAATCAAAGCTCAAACCTTTCAACATAACCGTATTGGGTGGGATCTCAACTGGAATCATTTTCCATCACTTCATACTCTTATTAGGTGAAGGGCTTAAATAATTAAGCATGGAGCACACTTTGACAGAACGTCCTCTATCAGGGTGTGTGCCATTTAAATTCCTGATCTCATCTAAAGAAAGAGAATCCAAACGGCAAATATTTATTCGCTAAAGATCCCACGAGTGCAGATTAAAGGAGCATACGAGAAGTTTCGGTCTCTTGGAATCCAATGAATGCTTGAACTGTTCTCAGAAGGTAACAAAATCTGCGACAGCACTTAAAACCTATGGAGAAAGGAGTTTCATTGTGAAACTATGGCGGTATATTTATCTTCTAACTTTTCTTTTATTTTGCTGCCTATATATAAGTATTGCCCCAAATTTTTACCTTGCCACGATGTAAAAGGAAAGATTTATAAATAAAAAAGCGAAAAACTTAAAAGTGATTTTGTCGGGGTGGGGGCATGAAACGTTTGGGCAAGGTTTCTCATTATGCTAAGCAAGGCTTTTTGATAGTGCGCTCAGATTGGGTGCCATCTCTGAATGATGTCATTGTTGACAGGGATCTTAAAGTTGTCGGTATTGTGAAGGATGTTTTTGGTCCTGTTAAAATGCCCTATGTGGCGGTAAAGCCAAGAATTAAGAAGCCCGAGGGATATCTGGGCACCATCTTGTATGTGGATACTAGAAAGAGGCCCAAGAAGGAAGGCAGAAAACGCGGGAAGGGTGTGAGGAGATCCCGCCCCAAAAAGAGGGGGTGATATATTTTGGTTTCAGCCGAAGACGTTAAGAAATGTCCTATTTGTGGGAGTGAAAAGTTAATTTACGACCCCGAGAGGGGTGAAATAGTTTGTGCTAAATGCGGCTATGTTGTTGCTCAGAACATAGTGGACAGCGGTCCTGAATGGAGGGCGTTTGATGCTGACCAGAGGGCTAGGAGAGGAAGGGTTGGTGCCCCTGTTACCTATACGATCCACGACAAAGGACTCTCCACGATGATAGACTGGCGTAATAAAGACATTCACGGTCATGACATCTCATCAACAACGAGAGCTCAAATGTATCGTTTGAGGAAGTGGCAGAGGCGTATAAGGGTTTCCGATGCGGCAGAACGTAACCTCGCCTTCGCTCTAAGCGAACTCGATAGAATGGCTTCCCAGCTTCAGCTTCCGAGAAACCTTAAGGAAATGGCTGCAGTTCTCTATAGAAAAGCTGTTATGGAGCATCTTATAAGAGGGCGCTCAATTGAGGGGGTAACCGCTGCCTGTCTTTATGCAGCATGCAGGATGGCGAAGATTCCAAGAACTCTGGATGAGATTGAAGAGGTAGCTAGGGTTGACAAAAAGGAAATTGGAAGAAGTTACCGTTTTATAGCAAGAGAGCTTAATCTAAAGCTTCCCCCGACCAATCCGATTGACTACGTTGGAAGATTCGCTGATCAGCTGGGATTGAGCGAGAGAACCAAGAGGAAAGCGATAGAAATCCTGAAACAGGCGGTTAAGAGAGGACTTACAAGCGGAAGGGGTCCGATGGGTGTTGCAGCTGCGGCTTTGTATATAGCGAGTGTTTTGGAAGGGGAAAAGAGAACGCAGAGAGAAGTGGCTGAGGTAGCCCACGTTACAGAAGTTACCGTTAGAAACAGGTACAAGGAACTTGTGGAAAAGCTTGGAATAAAGCTGAATATCTGATTTTCTCCTCTCATTTTATGCATAGTTATACATATTTATTGCCAGCAGAAATAACTAACCGTAATGTTTAAATCCAAAAAGTCCTTATACCCATAAAAATCCAATCTTTTGGGGGTGAAAAGGTGAGGTACACGGTGACATCAGCACTGCCCTATGCCAACGGACCAATACATGCCGGACATTTGGCGGGGGCATATCTTCCAGCGGATATATTTGTGCGCTATTTAAGGCTCAAAGGGGAAGATGTCGTTTTTATATGCGGAACGGATGAGCATGGAACACCGATTACATTTAGAGCTCTAAAAGAGGGAAAGAGCCCCAGGGAGATAGTGGACTACTATCATGAACACATAAAGACTACTTTTGAGAGAGCCAAGATAAGCTTTGACTATTTTGGGAGAACTGAATTACCTGTTCACTATCGTATAAGCCAGGAATTCTTCTTAAAAGCGCTTGAGAATGGATATTTGGTTAAAAAAATGGAGAAACAGGCTTACTGTGAGCATGATAAAATGTTCCTTCCTGATAGATATGTTATTGGGACCTGCCCCTACTGTGGTGCTGAAGAGCAAAGGGGAGACCAGTGTGAGGTTTGCGGGCACCCATTAACGCCCGAGAAGCTCATAAATCCGAGATGCAACATATGTGGGGGCTCAATCACATTCAAAGACTCTGCTCACTATTATATCAAGATGCAGGAGTTTCAGGCTAGGCTTAAAGAGTGGATTGAGAAGAATGAACACTGGAAGTCAAACGTTAGGAACACGGTTTTAGGATGGATTAATGAGGGATTAGAGGAGAGAGCAATAACCCGGGATCTAAACTGGGGGATACCTGTTCCTCTGGACGAGGAAGATGTTAAAGGGAAGGTTCTTTATGTGTGGTTTGAGGCCCCTATAGGCTATATCTCAATAACAATAGAACACTTCAAACGCTTGGGGGAGCAGGACAAGTGGAAAAAGCACTGGTTGAAGGGTTATGATGGTGAAACAAGGATTATACACTTCATTGGGAAGGATAACATTCCCTTCCATGCAATCTTCTGGCCCGCCTTTCTCCTGAGCTACGGAGAGTTCAAAGATGAAAAAGGGAAATTTGATTGGCTGTTGCCCTATGATGTGCCAGCCAATGAATATCTGAAGCTTGAAGGAAAGAAGTTCTCCACAAGTAGAAACTGGGCCATATGGGTTCATGAGTTTTTGGATGAGTTTCCGGCTGACTATTTAAGATACTACCTCACCGCAATAATGCCGGAAACCAGGGATAGCGACTTCAACTTTGCGGATTTCAAATCCAAGATCAACGATGAGCTCGTGAACAATCTGGGAAACTTCGTTCACAGGGCATTGACATTCGCCAACAGGTACTTTGATGGAAAAGTGCCCGAAAGGGGAGAGCTGGACGATCTGGATAAGGAAGCCTTCGAAGAAATAGAGCGAACCTTCAAGGATGTGAGTGAGCTCATATTGAACTATCGCTTTAAAGACGCCTTGAAGAGAGTAATGGAACTATCAGCATTTGGCAATAGATATTTCGACTACAGGAAACCATGGAAAACTGCCAAGACTGACAGGGCAAGAACCGCCACAACGGTGAACGTTTCCCTCCAGATAGTGAAGGCACTGGGGATAGTGCTCGAGCCCTTCCTACCTGATGCGAGTGAAAAGATCTGGCATCTTCTCAATCTTGAAGAGGTGAAAGTGTGGAGATTCAGACCGCTGAAGGAAGGTCATGGAGTGAGAAAGGCGGAGATTTTGTTTAGAAAGGTTGAGGATGAACAGATAAAGAATTACATAATTAAATACTTCCCTGAAAATGCGGTTAAAGATTTGTTGAGGAAGTATTTCCCCAGGGATTATAAAGAACTTTTGAAAGGAAAGAAGGAGAAGAAAAAGGTTGAGGAGGAGAAAACTATGGGTTATATCAAGTTTGATGAATTTGCCAAAGTTGATTTGAGGGTCGGGAAGATAGTGGAGGTCAGCGACCATCCAAATGCAGACAAACTCTACCTCGTTAAGGTTGACCTCGGAGACGAAGTAAGACAGCTGGTCGCAGGATTGAAGAAATACTATAAACCTGAGGAGCTCCTAAACCATTATGTAATAGTCGTTACAAATTTGGAGCCCAAGAAGCTCCGCGGTGTGGAAAGTCAGGGAATGCTTCTGGCAGCAGATGATGGGGAAAATGTTTCGCTGCTGTTGCCTGATAGGGAGATTAAGCTCGGAGCGAGAATTAGATGATCTCCCTTTTTTCTTTGGAATCAAGCTTCACATGAAAATTTTTATATAGCACAAACGAACTCTATTATTTTAGGTGATAGCATGAAGATTGGAGAGCTTATAGAGAAGTTGAATGAAAGGCAAAAGAAGACTGTACAGCGCTGTTTGGAAATGTGCAAACTTATGGACGTTAATGAGGAGATTGAGCTTGAGATCGATAATGAAACTGTTAGATTCTTAAAGGTCATATCAAATCCACTAAGACTCAGTATTCTCAAGATGCTGAGGGATAGATGGCTGTGCGTTTGTATAATCGCTGAGGGACTGGAACAGGATCAAACTTTAATAAGTCATCATCTGCGCTCTCTCAAGGAGATGGATTTGGTTTATGAAAGGAGGGAGGGCAAGCTGAAGTTCTATAGGACCAATACAGAGAACCTCTCTAAGTACTTGGAAAAGCTTTCAAGCGACTTTAGAATTTAATTCCCTCTTTTTTGGGTGATTCCTATGAATGAACTTCAAAAAGAAGTTGATGCCCTTGTAAAAGACTTTGGAGGGTACTGGAAACCATTTGAGATGCTGGCTGCACTTTTGGAGGAATTGGGAGAGTTCTCGGATGAGCTGCTGAAATTCGAGCGGGTCAAAGGAGAAGGGAATATAGAAAAGCTCGAAGAGGAGCTTGGGGACGTTCTATTTGCCCTGATGTGCATTGCAAATTATTATGACCTTAATGTTGAAGAAGCCGCCCGTAAGAGTATACTCAAATACAGGGAGAGAGACAGGGAGAGATGGAAGTAGCTACTTATATCAATTTCGGGTAGTATATAACAACATGTCATTTTACTTCTCACCCTATCCCAGAATTAAAAGAACTCATATGCTGTTATGTGTTATATTTTACAAAACTATTCCAGAAGTTTGGAGAATATACGAAACCTTTTTATATTCTCATATCTCTAAAAAATTTAGGTGATTGCTGTGAGAGGCAAAATAGATAAGATGGACATTCAGCTTATAAAACTGCTAGCTAAAAACTCGAGATTAACATACAAAGAGCTTGCTGAGATTTTGAGAACAACAAGGCAGAGGATATCGAGAAGGATGGAGAAACTTGAGAGAATCGGAGCAATCAAGAAATACACGGTTATCCCTGATTTTGACAGGCTTGGATACATCTACATGATCATAGGTATTACAATAAAACCCGGAATTCCCATGGAGCCTGTAATTGAAAAACTGAAAATGGAAGAAAATGTGAAAATCATTGAGAGAGCGGTTGGCTCGCACAACCTCGTTATACACATGGTGGCACCGAAGGAGATGAAGGAGATTGAGAAGAGAATCAATGATCTCTCCTCAAAGATAGAGGGAATCGACAAGATGGATATAACCTTCATCACGGACATCGTTAAGTTTGAGATTCTGTGATTTTCCTTTTTCGTCAATTATCGAGGGAAAGGGTAATAAACCAAACTGTTTTATAGGAGGTAAAAATCAGTTACTCTGGAGGCATTCAAATGATTCTCATTGATGTGGCAGCACTCACGGGAGCGGCACTCTTAGTTTACAAAAGAAAGGCTTTGGATATGAAGGGTGTAATTGCTGCGTTCTTTGTGGGTTTAGTCACCCTTGAACTCGGCGGAATTATTCCATTTCTGGCTCTAGCAGCTTTTCTTGGAATTGGGACTCTGGCTACAAAATACCGCTATTCTGAGAAAGCCAAGCTTAGAATTGCTGAGGGGAAGAGAGGAACTAGGAGCTGGGGAAATGTTTTAGGCAATGGGTTGATGGCTGTAATTTTAATAATAGTCGAGCATATGACAAAACAGGATGTAATTTGGATAGCAGCACTGAGTTCCATAGCTACGGCGAATGCGGATACCCTAGCCAGCGAACTTGGGAAGATCTTCGGGAAGAACCCGCGCTTAATAACGAATTTGAAAGAGAAGGTTAGAGCAGGTACTAATGGAGGGGTTACAATTCAGGGTGAGATCTTTGCGCTTTTAGGAGCTTTAACAATCGCATTGATTACACTCCCAATGTTCCAGAATAAAGGAGTCGCCTTGATTTCCATAACTCTGGGAGGATTTTTGGGATGCAATGCCGACAGCATAATAGGGGCAACAATTGAAAATAGGGGATGGTTCAACAACGATTTGACTAACTTTGCTGCCACAGTTGTAGGGGCGGTGTTTGGAGCTTTAATATTCCTCGCTTTCGGCGGCTGAGAGTGAGGAGCCATGTATCATGTTATAGCGCTTCATCAGGTTTACGGTGAGCTGATTTTTAGAGGATTGAAAATTCATGAGATAAGGCGCTCGAATAGGTTTAAAGAAGGAGATACTGTTTTTCTCTATATTGCCAGAGGGAATCCTCTCATTTTGAGGAGGGCCCTCCAAAGACTGGGATTGGATGAGGAGCAGACTCTCACTGTGAGGGGCACCATCGCTGGAGGATTTGAAGTTGGTGAAATCATAAAAGCGGATTTTGAGACGTTATGGGATATAACAAAGGATACCAGCGGATTAGTTATTGCCCACGGACGGGATGAGGGTAAAGAATGGCTCAGGCAGTATGTTGGAGATTTTGGGTATGCATTCACCATAGAAAAACCCTTCCTTCTGAAGGAGCCTTTTACACGGGAGGAGATGAGGGAAAAATATAATATTCCTGTGGAAGGTATCATACACCTATCGAGCGGATCGAGGAGGGAATGGGTTAGACGGCTTTTTGAGGATCTTCTGGGGAGGGATATCCTTTTCGTATGAGATATCAAAATCCAAAAACTTTTAAAGGGTTCAAGCTTAGGGGTTTTCGAACTATCACAGGTTCATTGCTCAGGGGTGTCCGTAGGGAGCCCACTGGGCTATCTCTGGAGGTGGAAGAATGAAGTTTCCAAAGAAGATAAGGACATACTGCCCTTACTGTAAGAAGCACACTATCCATAAGGTCGAAAAGGTTAAGAAGAGGCAGAGAAGCGAGCTTAAAGCAGGTCAGAGGCGCTTTAGGAGGATTACCAAAGGATACAAAGGTTTCCCAAGGCCAAAACCAGAGGGGAGAGAAAAGCCAGTCAGAAAGCTTGACCTCAGATACAGGTGCACGGAGTGCGGTAAGGCGCATATAAAGGGACAGGGATTTAGGGTTAAGAAGTTTGAGTTCGTGGAGGTGTGATGCATGGAGCTCCCAAAGGGACTTATCCCAATGCCAAACTCGAGGTTCATAAAGGTCAAGTGCATTGACTGCGGAAACGAGCAGATAGTCTTCAACAAGCCTGCCACAAAGGTTAGGTGCCATGTCTGCGGTGCTACACTCGTAGAGCCAACGGGTGGAAAGGGAATTATTAAAGCCAAAATCGTTGAGGTTTTGGAGTGATTCCTCCTTTTATCTTCTTATGTGCCCGGACGATTAATTTTTAAACTTCAACTCCTTTGATATTCTTGGGTATATGGAGTATAGAATAAAAAAATTGGAGATGGTGGAAATGCCGAGGAAGAGTAGAGAATATCCTGAAGAGGGAGAATTTGTTATTGCCACGGTTAAAAACATACAGAATTACGGAGCATTCCTCTCATTGGATGAATATCCTGGAAAGGAGGGCTTCATGCACATAAGTGAGGTCGCCCCTACCTGGGTCAGGAATATCAGGGACTACATAAAGGAGGGGCAGAAGATAGTTGCCAAGGTCATAAGGCTCGACCCCTCCAGGGGACATATAGATTTGAGCCTTAAACGCGTGAACCAGCAGCAGAGGAAAGCCAAACTTCAGGAGTTTAAGAGAGCACAGAAGGCGGAGAAGCTCCTTGAGATGGTGGCACAGAAAATTGGCAAGACCTATGAAGAGACATGGAGGGAAGTATGGGTTCCTCTGGAGCAGGAGTATGGGGAGGTTTATGCTGCTTTTGAGGATGCAGCTCAGAACGGAAAGGAAGTTCTTGAGGATCTGGTCCCTGGGGAATGGCTTGAACCTCTCTACGAGATCATAATCAACAATGTTGAGGTTCCAAGGGTCACAATTGATGCGGAGCTTGAGATAACCGTACCAACTCCGAACGGGGTGGAAATTATTAGAGAAGCCTTGATAAGGGCGAGGAACAGAATAAATGAAATTGAGGATATAGATGCTAAAATCGTTTATGTCGGCTCTCCAAAGTACAAAATAGACATTACAGCACCGGATTATATAACTGCTGAGAGGGTTATGGAAGACATAGCGGGTGAAATAATGAATGTTATAAAGAATGCCGGTGGAGAAGCCACGTTCATAAGGAAGGAGAGAAGAATAAAGAAAATAAAGAGGAGAGAGGCATGAGATGGCGCATTAGAAAATGCCCAGGATGCGGGCGTTATACTCTCAAAGAAACCTGTCCCGTTTGTGGTAACGAGACAAAAATAGCTCATCCTCCAAAGTTCTCCCCTGAAGATCCCTACGGAGAGTACCGGAGGAGGCTTAAGAGGGAGCTTTTGGGAATAGGAAGGTGAATGATATGAAAGAGAGTGTTATTGTGGTTTATGAAAGACCTGAGTTAAAAGACCCAATATTTATTGAAGGTCTGCCTGGCATAGGACTCGTTGGCAAACTGGCAGCTGACCACCTTATTAAGGAACTCAATGCCAAGAAATTCGCCGAGTTATACTCGCCGCACTTCCTTCATCAGGTCTTAGTTAAAAAAGACTCAACGGTCGATTTGATGAAAAATGAGTTCTATTACTGGAAAGGTGGAGAAGAATACAGGGATATAATCATTATAACTGGAGACACCCAAGTTCCCCCAACGGACAGCTACGGACACTTTGAAGTCGTGGGAAAGATGCTTGATTTTGTTGGGGAATTCGGGACGAAAGAGATAATAACCATGGGTGGTTTCCAGGTTCCCGAACTCCAGGGAGAGCCCAAGGTTCTTGGTTCCGTAACTCATGTGGAGCTCAAGGAGAGGTATAAGGACTTGCCCATAATCTTCAGAGAGGATGAAGGGGGAGCCATTGTAGGAGCAGCGGGTCTACTCTTGGGAATTGGGAAACTCAGAGGAATGCGAGGAATTTCGCTTTTGGGAGAGAGCCTAGGCTACGTCGTAGATGCCAAAGCGGCTAAAGCCGTTTTAAGCGTCGTTGCCAGAATCTTGGGAATTGAGATAGACATGAGCGCCCTTGATGAGAGGGCTAAAGAGACGGAGGAAATCCTCAAGAAGGTTCAGGAAATGCAGAGAGCAATGTTCGAGCAGCAAATGCCGCAGCCTACCGGGGAAGAGGAAGATAGGGGATACCTCTAATCCCCTTTAATTTTGAGGTGTTCCAGCGAACGGTTTGAAGGTGTTCCAATGAATGTGGATGCCGATCTCCATATCCACTCCCGCTATTCTAAAGCCGTTTCGAAGCTCATGACGATTCCAATGCTGGCTGAGAATGCAAAGTTCAAAGGTCTTCACATAGTGGGCACGGGAGACATTTTAAATCCACAATGGGAAGAAGAGCTTTTAAAATACACTCGGAAGGTTGAGGAAGGCACTTATGAGCGCAGGGGAATTAGATTCCTCCTTACAGCTGAAGTTGAAGATGCTAAGAGAGTCCATCATGTGCTGATTTTCCCGAGCATTGATGCAGTTAGAGAGATGCGTGAGAGATTAAAGCGCTATTCTAGTGATATAGAAAGCGAGGGAAGGCCCCATCTGAGCTTAACTGGAGCTGAAATTGCTGACTTAGCTAACGAGTTGGACGTTTTAATCGGCCCGGCACATTGCGTACCCCCTGATACCCTTTTGTTCTTGAAGGATGATATTAAAAAAATTAACCAAGTTAAAGAGGGGGATAAAGTATTAACTCATAAAGGGAGGTTTAAGGGGATAACAAAAATATACAAGCGAAGACATGTTGGTAATATCTTAAAAATCAAAGTCCGATATCTCCCAGAACCGATAGTTCTAACCGAGGAGCATCCAGTATATGCGATTAGGACGCATTCCGCCTGCCATGGGGTGCATGGGATATGCAAGCCTACGTGTAAAAGACAATTTTCAATGCAAAAGAGGGGAAGGAGATGCAGGAAATATTACGAATCCTATAAGCCCGAGTGGATTATGGCCAAAGATTTAAAAGTTGGAGATGTTATTATCTTCCCAGTCGTAAAGGATATTGTGGACATAGAGAAAATCTCTTTAAGACAGTTCATAGATAGTGTTGCATCAAACCACTGGAAAAAGGAAATTCCTGACGAAATAGAGGTTTCAAAGGAATTTTGCAGGCTTGTTGGGTATTTCCTTGCAGAAGGCAGTTGTTTTAGGGATGGTATAACATTTTCGCTGAGTGAAGATGAAGAGGAGATAATAGAAGACATAACAATGCTTGTCGAAAAGATCTTTGGTATTAAACCCTCCATCAGAGACGACAGCCGGGGAAAAGGATATGAGCTAAAAATCTACAGTAGAGTTTTAAGAAACTTCTTTGGTGAAATGTTCTATATAAAAGACAAGGAGAAAAGAGCGTGGAACAAAAAACTTCCTCAGGAATTCCTTTATCTCCCACCGGAGAAACAACTTGAAATATTTCTTGGATGGTGGAAAGGGGATCGGGGAGTAACCACTTCGAGGATTCTAATGAATCAACTGAATATCGTGGCTATGAGAAACGGTTTCATATT
>NZ_JBMXHE010000114.1:0-3340 GCF_053987695.1 Palaeococcus sp. (in: euryarchaeotes) | reverse complement strand
CATCAACTCTTGTCGGTCCAACGCCCACATCGCTCGCTATTGCTGAAGCGCTCGTATCCTTTGATGTAACATAAGGATATGAACCATAATAGAGACTTAATCCAAAGCCTTGAGTTCCTTCAATGAGGATGAGTTTTCCTTCATCTAAAGCGTCGTTAACCTCCTGGGCAACGTCCGTTAGATATGGTTCAAGCTCTTTGAGGTCCTTTGCCTGTCTGGCCTTCCTCATAACCCTATCCGCATTTGCTGGACCGCAACCGCTTCCCGTGGTTCCTATCTTCCCGTGCAGGTAAGCATTGGTTCTATCGAGTTCCCTGTGCCCGGGCTCTATGATTGTGCACCTGTAGTCAATGCCTACTCTCTTCTCAACATTGAAGGGTTTTAAATGCTCCAGTTCATGGAAAAATACTTCAGGATCCACTAAAACGCCAGCTCCCACCAAAAGCCTCGCCTTTGTTTGCATGAAACCCGTTGGGAGCTGCCTTACTGCATATTTAACCCCATTTATATAAACGCTGTGTCCTGCATTTGTTCCCACGCCACCCCTGGCTATTACCTCGGGTTTATCCTTTTGAGCCAGATAAGCGATTATAGAACCTTTACCTTCATCTCCCCATTGACCGCCTACAACTATGTAGCTTGGCATTTCATCTTCACCCAGAGGACTTATCCATAGGTATGTAGGTGTCACCTTTAAAATGATTATGGTTTAAAATTGACAAAAAAATGTCAATCCTCTCTGAGCATGATTATCCAGTTTTCCTGCTTCCCGATTTTTTTGAATCCCCAGCGCTCGTAGAATTTTATGGCATTCTCATTCTTCTCTCCAACTTCAAGGACTATCTTTTTGCAGCCTTTCAGATATTCCAGACATGCCTTCATTAGGGCGCCTCCTATGTGGTGCCCCTGATATGCCTTATCGATTACAAATTCCCCTATGTATCCAACGTTTTCATTTAGGAACTTATGGTGCCACTTCCTTGAACATACGGCAAAGCCCACTATTTCATCATCCAAACGGGCAACGAAAAAGCCATCTTTCATTCTTCCCCAGCACCACCGAAGATACCGGCGTGCATAGGGCACGCTCTCCCCGCCGTATTCTCTCAGTCCCGCATAACCCTCCATGTATATCTCCACGAGCCTGTTGAGGACCTCTTCATTCCATTCCTTGAGCTTCTCAATTTTCACCCTCATACGAAATTACATTCGCAGGCGAGGATTTATAAATCCTTAGCCTTTAGGATAAACAAGCTTTTTAATTCTGAGGACTACTTACAATTAAACAAAGAGGGTGATAGGAATGCCAAAGCCTGGAGGAAAGAGAATCTGTGAAATCTGCGGTGCTCAAATAAGAGGGCCCGGACACGTCATAAAAATAGAGGGAGCAGAGCTTTTGGTCTGCAACAGCTGCTATGCCAAGTACTCAAAGAAAAAGCCCGGTACATGGAGCCCAATGCCAACCGGACGGGCTGCGAGACCAAGATCAATACCATCTAGACCTCAAAGAGCTGCGAGACCAAGGAGGGAGCGCCCTGAAGAGGAAATCGTGGAGGACTATGCGGAGAGGGTGAGAAGTGCTATACAGAGGAGCGGGCTCAGTTATGAGGAACTCTCCCACAAGGTCGGTCTATCAACGAATCTCCTCAGGAGAATAGCCCATGGAGAGTACATGCCCACCATCGACGAGGCAAAAAAGCTTGAACGGTATTTCAAGATAACACTTATAGAGCGCATTGAGGAAGCTCCGAGGGAGAAGGCAAAGATACCCAAGGATTACGAGCCAACGCTGGGCGATATAGCCAATATCAAAATTAAGAAGAGGAAGAAGTAATAAGTGATCATTCTTCCTCGCTCTTTGTCTCTTTTGGTTTGTGAAATCCCCTGAGCTTCTCTAAGGTTCCCCACATTTTCATGAGCTCTTCATTAACATTGCTATTGGGGGGAATGACTATGATATGCGCGGGGGGATGAATCTCCCTGAGTCTCCCTATCGCCTTGGAGGGGGGGAGGTCAATTTGAGCCACCACATGAGCTCTGTAGGTTTTCTTGGGTTTCTCACCAACGATTTTTTCAAAAGCCCAATCCGAGAGAGCAGGAGAGATTATTTTTGGGACTCCAAGTATCTTCATGCCTCCATATCTCGTGAGATCTGCGAGGGCTATCATTGCCTTGTCAAAGCTATCCGTCCTCACCAAAACCATCGTGTTTTTCATACCGCTCACCCCTTTAACATTGGCAGCGGACTTTTAAACATATTCCATGGTTAAATTTAAAAAGCCTGAGTGAGGATATAAAAAGGGGTTTTTAAACCCACTAATCGGGGGTGTAATTATGGTTGATATGAGCAATGTAAAACTCAGGATTGAAAATATCGTGGCTTCCGTTGATCTGTTTGCTTCTTTGGATTTGGAAAAAGTAATTGAGATTTGCCCCAATTCCAAGTACAATCCCGAGGAATTTCCGGGAATCATATGCCGTTTGGATGAGCCGAAGGTAGCACTTCTTGTATTCAGCTCCGGGAAACTCGTTGTAACCGGTGCCAAAAGTGTTGAAGATATCGAAGGTGCTGTTTCAAAGCTTGTAGAGATGCTCTCAAAGATTGGAACGAAGTTCCACCGCGCCCCGCAAATTGATATACAAAACATGGTTTTCAGCGGTGACATTGGTATGGAGTTTAACCTCGATGCAGTTGCCCTCGCCCTGCCCAACTGTGAATACGAACCCGAGCAGTTCCCCGGCGTTATTTATAGAGTGAAAGATCCAAGGGCGGTTATACTCCTCTTCACATCAGGTAAAATCGTTTGCAGCGGTGCTAAGAGTGAGCATGATGCATGGGAAGCTGTCAAAAAGCTGCTCCATGAGCTTGAGAAGTATGGTTTAACAGAGAGCTACTTCTGATCCTTTCTCCATCAACTTCTATTCTGAAATTTTGAAAAGAAATCAACTAAAACTTGCAAAGCCGATTTCGTAGAGCTGGCGGAGCATGCGGAGGACTTTGATTTGAGTGATTACCGGTATTTTGTAATAACTCCCTTATTTTCTCTTGGAACTTAGAATCAACATTCAATTCTGACTTAAGAGTTTCCATGTTATACGTCAGTACGCTTATTTGTGTCCCATCAAAGAACATGGCTTCTCCGACTTTAAGTTCTTGCTTAAAATTGTTATAGTGATCACTCTTGGGGAATATGAGAATAGTCTTTATTCCTTTTATATTCTTTTCATTTTCAAGGATTTTGGCATAAACGTAAACTTGCCTCAGCGAATCTGGACTAATTTGAAGTTTGCCTTCTTTAATCCCCAATGCTCTGTATTTGGCATCTAATACTACAACGGG
>NZ_JBMXHE010000113.1:0-4996 GCF_053987695.1 Palaeococcus sp. (in: euryarchaeotes) | reverse complement strand
GAAAAAATTTTCAATTAAAGGGGTGATATCATATGAGAATAGTGGTTCCAGCCGTGGATGACAGGGGTTTGGAAAGCGAAGTGAGCGGGCACTTCGGCAGGGCAAAGTACTTCGTTTTTGTGGATGTTGAAAACAGCAAAATCAAGGGTTTTGAAGTCATTAAGGTTCCCTTCGAGGAGCACGGGCCCGGGGACCTTCCGAGGTTCGTCAAAGAGCACGGGGGAGATGTCGTCCTCGCCTATGGGATGGGTCCTAAAGCGGTCTCCTTCTTCAACGAGCTCGGAATAGAGGTTGTTACTGGAGCCTACGGAAGAATCAAAGATGTGGTGGAAGCCTTCATCCACCAGGTTCTTGAGGTTGACCCCTACTGGAAGGAGAAGATAGAGCGCGAAAAGGAAAGAGAGGGGTGCGAAAAGCATGGTCAGTGAGATGGTTTTCAACCATGGGTTCAAGAAATCTTTAAATTTTTTCATATGATGTCTTCTTTTGGTGAAGCAAATGAAGGTGAACATAAAGGACTTCGCGCCGAGCTGGTTCGCGAGCGTTATGGGAACAGGAGCTCTTGCACTGGTCAGTTTTGCGTACTCTCAGAGACTTCCGGAGCTTAAAACCCTAGCCATTGCCCTGACGTATCTCAACACGGGGCTATTTTTCATCCTGCTGATTCCATGGCTCCTTAGGTGGGCGAAGTACACGGAAAACGCCTTAGAAGACCTCAAACATCCGGTTGTATGTCACTTCTACGGGACGATATCTGTAGCCATGCTCGTCCTTTCGGCTGATTATCTGCTTATACTTAAAAAAACTGCCATCGCAAAGGCGTTCTGGATTCCCGGAGCCACTCTCACGATATTCTTTTCCCTGCTCATCCCTTATCTGATGTTCATAGAGAAGGAGATAGACCTCAAGGCGGTTACCCCTGCATGGTTTATTCCCCCGGTCGGGTTAATAGTGATCCCTTTAGGGGGTGCGGGGCTAATCCCAAGCTTCTCCGGAATCGCTAAAGAGATTGCTTACGCGGTTAACTACTTCGCATGGGGTGCGGGCTTCTTCTTGTACTTAGGTCTCTTCGCGATAGTGTTTTTCCGCTTCATACGGCACGAACTGCTGCCCTGCGGGATGGCGCCGGCAGTATGGATAAACCTCGGTCCAATCGGTGCCGGAACTTCAACGCTCTACGCGCTTGTCAAGGCCAGCGAATTCATGACGGTTAAAGAACCGTTTTTCGTTTTCGGTTTAATCCTCTGGGGCTTCGGCGTCTGGTGGCTGGTGATGGCGGTAATAATGACGCTCCACTACATCAGGAAGCTTACCCTTCCTTACAGCCTCGCTTGGTGGGCATTCATCTTCCCGTTTGGTGCCTATGTCAGTGCGACCCACAACGTTGGAACGGTCCTCGACATAGGTGCCATAGACCACTTCGGTTTTGGCTTGTACTGGCTTCTATTAGTGATGTGGCTGGTCACAGGGGTAAAAACCATGAAGCATATGCTGTTTGAATAATTTTTTCTTTTTTGAATTCTTTGAACCTTCACTCCCTCAGAAGGCCCTTTATTATAAATTCAGCCGCCTCGTCCTCGGTTAATCCCTTTGCCATGAGCTGAACGAGCTGGGCCTCGTTTATCCTCCCTATCGATGCCTCATGCGTAAGTTCAGCCCTGTCATTCTTTACCCTCAATAGAGGGACGGTTTGAACGTCGGCGTTGCCCTTGACTATCTCGTGGCACTCAACATGCCCCTTTGAGTAGTCTCCAAAACCGTATGCCTCGTTAACGACATTGACCCTCGAGTTATCGAAGGCTATGACCGTGCTCTTCAGATTTCCCCTGGAATGGGCGCCCTCGAGGTAAATTGCCTCCTTCATCTCCACGGAGTCATCCTTTACCGCTTTCACCTTTGATACAAGCTCCGCAACGGCGTTATTCCCAAGCCTTGCGCTCATCTCAAGCTTCAGCTCCCTTGCCCTGTGCTTTGTGAGGGAAAATTTCCCCGTGTAGCGACCGTTTTTGCCGACCTCTACTTCAGTCTTGCCCACCATCCTCACGCCCTCGCCGTGTATGTGCTCGTCCTCATAAAACACGCTTGAACGCTCCCCCACCTTTATTCTTGCTATGGCCTCATGGGTGAAGTTTTTTGCGTAGGGAAAGATGCAGTGAGATGTAAACTTCACCTTTGAGTTTCTGCCAACTGTTATATCAAAGATTACTCTTTGATAGCCCTCATTTTTTAGAAAGCCCGTGCAGAGGTGAATTGGAAAATGAAGCTCTGTTCCATCGGCTATTTCCACATAAGCCCTTACACCGTCTTCTATCTCCTCACCCCTTATCTCGACACCGGGAATGTTATTGAGCCCGATTATCCTGTCTCCGCTTATAATTATGGTGGCTATCCTATCCCCAAAGAGCGAAGTATCAAGACCTTCCTTTTCATAGATTTCAAGTATTGTCTCATATTCTTTAACACGATCGATTTTAATGCTCATCTCACTCTCATCTCCGCAAGGAAGCACCTTCCACATGTCTCTTTATAGTATTGAACTATCTCACGAGAGAATCCCTTTTTTATAAGCTTACCCGCACAAACAAAGTATGCAAAGTCCGTTTTGGCAGCTATCTCCTCATGGTGTGTGATTAGAATTACAGTTGTTCTTATCTTTCTAAAGTAATCCAGAACATTCTCTATGAGCCTTCCTGCAGTTATATCCAATCCAGAATCTGGCTCATCAAGGATAGCATATCTTGGCTTTAGCAGGAGAAGTGATGCCAGCTCTATTCTTTTTCTCTCACCGCCACTCAAGCTTTTATCCACAAATCGGTGAGCATAGAGTTCATAGGACAGTCCAACCAGCTCAAGAACCTCTTGAAGTTCATCTTTATTTGTCCTGAGCTTTCCTCCAAGAGTTAGGTACTCCCGAACGGTTATCCCTTCGTAGCGTGCAGGCTCCTGCCACATCATGCTTATTCCGAGTTTTGCCTTTTCCGTAATGGAAAAATCTGTTATATCTCTATCCCCGAGGAGAATCCTCCCTGTAGTGGGTTTCAAAACTCCCATGGTTACATAAGCTAGTGTTGACTTTCCAGCACCATTTGGACCCAATATGGAATAGATCATATCCCCTCTAAACTGCATGTTGATTCCTTTTATTATTTCCCTGCCGTTTATGGAGTAGCTGATATTTCTTAAACGTAGCATTGATACCAGAAAAACATCATATGAAGAAAATTTAAAGTTTTCTGGACATTTTTGACCCTAACTAATAGTTGAAAACAAAAACATTTGAAAAAAATTTTAAATGAAATTTCATTAATATGTGATGGGGTGTGATTAAAATGCCTGAAGTCAAGGTAATTGGAAAAGATGCTCTCGGAAGGGAAGTTAAAGATCTAAGCGTTATCCCTTGGTGGGGAGTGGACAGAAGGGAAATCGAATGGTACCCAAAGATAAACTATGATAAATGTGTTGGATGCGGGCTCTGCTTTGTAACATGTGGAAGGAGAGTCTTTGACTGGGATACGGATAACGCCAGACCGGTAGTGGCGATGCCATACAACTGCATGGTAGGATGCAACACATGTGCAATGCTCTGCCCATGTGATGCAATAGAGTTTCCAGACAAGGGTTATCTAAAGAAATGGGTCGCTAAGGGGAGAGTCATAAAGAAAGCATTTGAAATGGTCGATTCAATAATGCCCAAGAACCATTTGAGTGAAAAGGAGATAGAAAGCACACCTGAAGGATGAGCTGTAGTGGGAGGGATGGGGCGGCTTAGATAAGTCCCAGCTAAAGGAGATAACGATTTTCACAAACGAAGACGTGAAGAAGATTCTTCGGGTAAAGAGCTTGCAGAAAAGTACGAAATGATTTTCAACACCATTGGAACGGAGAAGATAAAGGGAGAAGCGGAGGTTATCAAAAATAATCACTTTTTATAAGCCACATTTATAAGCCACATAGATATCTGCCTCTATTATTTTCATATCTTTTGTGACATAATGATGCACAAAATATAAGTTCCCCTGTGCATCCAGCACCGGCTCCCCGGCAAAGTTAGAAACTATTTCCTCTGGCTCACTCCACCCATCTTTTGTTTTTAAAGATCTAAATATTGCAGGGCCGGGATATCCAAGCCAACTTTGCCCGGTGAACCATAATTCATTGCCATCTGGAGTTATGAAAGGCTGATCCTCATTAAGTTCGCTATTTATATTCGGGACCTTTCTCGGATTCACCCATGACCCGTTCACAGAATCCATCATGCATATGTCCCCACCACATCCGTAATACATCGTCTTCCCGTCTGGACTTATACACAGCTCCCCCACATCATAGACGGCAGTCAAAAGCTCCCCCACATTCTTAACATCTCTCCATCTTCCGTTTCTAAATTTTGCCGTATATATGTCAACTTCTCCATAATTTCCGCGTCTAACAGAGGCGAACCACATGGTGTCGTTTAAAATAAAAACTGCCCCATCAAGGGATTCATTGCTCCCCAATACAATCCTCATGGGTTTGCTCCATTTTCCATTGATTTTCTTTGACCACCATATGCCAGTAACACCATCAATGAGCTGTTTTTGCGGAGGTACATTGATATCAGGAGTGAAGAAAAAGTAGAGATTCTTTCCATCTGGTGTCACAAATGGAGAATCCTCCGCTCCGGCCGTGTTTATTGGTCCCTCTAAAGGCACAGGTTTGCTCCACTCGTCAGAATGGAGGATGGGTGGGAATACATCCATTTCTGGCATTATTTTAATGGCATTTTTAGGAATAGTATCTTCCCGAATTGTCGGCATCGCTCTCTTTCCTAGCCGTGATATGCTCACCCAAACATTATAAGCTAGCTTTTCTCTACCGTCTCTGGTTATAAGGCCAAGATGGTCATTTTCATTCAAATCATGGAGCCATGCCCAGCCGAGGAGGTGCAGATTGATTCCCTGCTCCTCGGTAAGACGGCCAATTACTTCGAGTATAAAATCAGCTTGCCCCTGTTCAC
>NZ_JBMXHE010000112.1:0-23349 GCF_053987695.1 Palaeococcus sp. (in: euryarchaeotes) | reverse complement strand
TATCACCTTCACTATCGCCGTAATAGTTGTGGCCTTCCATAATAGCTTCACAGTATGCCTTTTTCATGTGCTCTGGGGCATCGAAGTCAAATTTAACCGGGTCGCCTATGTTGAGCTTGATCAGTTTTATTCCCTTCTTTTCGAGCTCCCTTGCAGGCAGAACAACATCTCTGATGGCATACTCAATACCCATGGCTCTTTTAGATGCGTGAATCATTCCAATCACCATCGAATTTTTCATAACATTCTTGAACATCATCTCATAAAAACCTTGCCTTTCTGGGGGTGTTTTCTGTTTCTTTTCTGGTGTTATTCTGAACCCCCCTAAGTTACCCCCGTATTCAGAATTCCTTCAGATTGCTGTTAGAACTCAGATTTCACCCTGAAGAGTTTCTGGGAACTTCCAGTTCCTCTGTAGGATTGCTGGAGTGGAGGGGAACTTGGGGAGTTCTGGGGGATGACAGCAGGAAATCGGAACAATACTCCCAGCTGGGGGTGTTTTCTGTTTCTTTTCTGGTGTTATTCTGAGCCCCCTAAGCATTCGGAGGGGTAGGTTTAAATCCTTCCATGACAACCTATTTTAGGTGATAGCATGGTGAGAATAGCCATAATAGGTGGTTCAGGGGTTTATGATCCAAAGCTCTTGGAGAACATTAGAGAAGAGGACGTCAAAACCCCCTACGGGAAAATAAAAGTCAAGATAGGGGAGTACAAAGGGGAAGAAATAGCATTTCTCGCGAGGCATGGGGAAAAGCACAGTGTTCCTCCTCACAAGATCAACTACAGGGCAAATATATGGGGACTTAAAGAGCTTGGAGTGGAGAGGATTTTATCAACCTCTGCGGTGGGCTCTCTAAACGAGGCAATGAAGCCCGGAGATTTTGTAATTTTGAACCAGCTCATGGACTTTACGAGTGGAAGACCCAAGACATTCTACGATGGTGAAGATTCACCTCACGAAAAGAAATTCGTTGCCCATGTGGACTTCACAGATCCCTATTGTCCCGAGCTTAGAAACGCTTTGATTAGGGCTGCAAACGAGCTCAAGTTTAAATATCATCCCATGGGAACCTATGCATGTATGGATGGCCCAAGATTTGAGACGAGAGCAGAAATTAGAGCGCTTAAGATTCTCGGTGCTGACGTCGTGGGAATGACTCAGGTTCCCGAAGCGATACTCGCAAGGGAGCTTGAGATGTGCTACTCAAGCGTGGCTATAGTTACAAACTTCGCCGCCGGGATAAGCCCCCAAAAGTTAACGCATACGGAAGTTGTGGAACTCATGGCAAAGAAGAGCGAGGAAATCAAGCTTTTACTCATGAAAGCTGTCGAGTATATTCCCAAAGAAAGGCGTTGCAGCTGCAAGGATGCCCTAAAGGGTGCCACGGGATAGTCTGAATTTCAGAGAAATTCCCTCATTTAAATATTTTAAGGTACAATTTTTCATTGGTGATATCATGGAAGAAGTTAGAGAACTTAAAGAAGTTCTTGAGAAGGTTGAGGCAAAGATACTGGCAGCCGGGAAGATGTATGGGGCAATGAACTTCGTGGTCTGGATGAACGTCATGCTGCTCTTTTACGTGCTTATGGGAATCTTTGAGCTCCCGGGATGGGGAATAGCCCTATATTGGATGGCTGGATTTGGTGGGGCATTCTGGTTCACGGGAAAGATATGGCAAAGGCTTGCAGCACTTATGAGAGCCAGTGGAAAGAAAGGAGAGGTATCCAAGTTCGGGAGCATTTTAATATTTGTCTCGTGGATATTTGGTGCAACCCTGGGATGGATTTTAATACCTTCCACATCCATAGCGGCTAGCGAGGGTGCCAGAATGGCAGTTGGCTTTCTGAGCTTTATAACGGTATCTATATTTGGAATGTGGCTGGTCTTTGCAAGATATGGCGGGATTGAAAGGGAGATGGTTCCAGCTTTTCTAATACCTGCCCTAGGAATACCTTTTGCATGGGGAATGAGTACAGGTGCCATGGTATGGGCGGGATTTGTGGTTGCTCTTGGATTCACGGTTACCATTATGTGGTACCTTTATTCGGCTTTTAAAGCGATAGGGTGATTTCATGGAAATCATGGAAAACTTGAAGGGACTGAGGAACAGTGTGCTGGGGAATCCAATAAGGCTGGGTATAATGATTTACCTGCTCCCCCGGGGAAGAGCCCTATTCAAAGAGCTTCAGGAAGCTCTGGAGCTGACACCTGGAAACCTCGATTCACACCTGAAAACGCTTGAGAGAGCAGGATACGTAAGGGAGATGAAAGTTTTCGCTGATAGACCAAGAACCATGGTGGAGATAACGGAAAAGGGAGCCGAGGAAATCGGAGAATATATAAGAAGGCTCAAAGAGATTTTAGACTTTCTCTAACTGCCAGCTGTATACCTCTTTTAATCATATCCAGGGACATTGAGGGTTTCGTCTTGTCAAGAACCTGTTCTGGAATGTATGGAACATGGATAAATCCCGCTTTGGCTTTTAACCCTTGTGATGATATGTGGTGGAGTGCGGTATACATTGCAGTGTTGCAGACATAGGTGCCCGCACTGTTGGAAATCGTTGCAGGTATCTTCTCCTCTCTAAGGGTTTTTACGATCCTTCTTATTGGAATGGTCGCAAAATAGGCTGCCGGTCCATTAAATATGAGCTCATCCTCAGGTGCATATCCATCATTATCTCCCTTCATGGAGTCCATAACATTTATTGCAACTCGCTCCACGGTAATGTTAAATCTCCCCCCAGCCTGTCCCGTTAGGATCACTAAATCCGGCTTTGTATTATCTATAAGTTCGGGTAATAACCTCCTAACTCTTTTAAAGCTTACAGGGAGCTGTTTCTTAACGATTCTTGCACCTTCAATCTCTTCAGGAAGCATTTTTACGGCTTCCCATGATGGGTTTATTTTTTCTTCTCCAAAAGGCTCAAAGCCTGTAATTAGAACCTTCATTCCATCACCTCCGCAAACATTTATTAGGTTAATTGAGAGGCTTTAATATGTTGGTGGTGTGGCTATGTATGATGTGATGATTATAGGAGCCGGTCCTGTTGGTAACTACCTAGCAAGCCTTCTAGCTAGCAGACTTAAGGTTTTTGTGATCGAACAAAAGGGCTCTTTTGGTGGGAAGGCATGTACGGGGATAATAGGTGCCGAAAGCTATGAAAAACTCGGACTTCCCAAGAAGGCCGTAATCAACTCATTTAGAGGAGCAAGATTCTACTCGAAAATACAGAGCTTTGAGATAGAGCGCAAAACTCCCCAGGCTTATCTGGTGGACAGGAAGATCTTGGAAAAAGAACTCGCAAGGGAAGCCATAAAAAAAGGTGCTGAATATTCACTGGAAACTCGATTTATGGGATTCAAGAATGGGCGAGCACTCCTTCAAAAACATGGCGAACTTTTTGAGGTTGAGGCTAAGTTCTATGTTGGTGCCGATGGTGTGTCCAGCAGAGTTGCAAAGGAAATTGGTGCGAGGACTAAAGGGGAGTTTTTACCCGGCTTTGAAATGGAAGTCGTAGGGAATTTTGAGAGGAAAGAGTTTGTAGAGGTTTGGGTGAATAAAGAACTCAATAAAGACTTCTTTTTCTGGGTTGCTCCCATAGATGAAGGTTTAGCAAGGGTGGGAACTATAGGGAAGCTTGATTCTCTTTATGCCTTCATGAAGATGAGGATGCTCAAGGAGAGCAGTGCCGTTGAGTTTAAAGCTGGAAGTGTTGGCATCGGTGTCAGGAAACCATGGGTAAAGGGGAATGTTGCGCTCGTTGGTGATGCCGCCCTTCAGCTGAAGCCCTTAACGGCAGGCGGAATAGCCTACGGGATGTTCTGCGCCCATGGTTTGGCTTATGCAATAAAACAGGACAATTTAAAGCTCTATGAGAACATCTGCAAGGACATTAAAAGGGAAATCGCTTTTGGTCTTAGAGCAAGAAAACTCTTTAGAAATCTGAATCAGGAAAAAATCGAAGATATATTTGAGATACTTGGAAGTAGGGAAGCTGTAGAAGTCATCGAGCAGACTGCAGATTTTGATGAACATGCAAAAACAATCAAAGCCCTTTTGAAGCATCCAAAGCTCCTTGCAAAACTTCTAAAGATTTCACCAACACTGATAAGATATCTCCTCTGAGGTGATGGGATGGAGTGGGAGATGGGTCTCCAGGAGGAATACCTCAGGCTCATAAAAGAGGGCAAGAAGAGAATTGAGGGGCGTCTGTATGACGAGAAGCGGAGGAGGATAAAAGAGGGAGACATCATAATTTTTGAGGGAAAATTGAGAGCGAAGGTTAAAGCCCTTCGCGTTTACTCATCCTTCAAGGAGATGCTGAAGAAAGAGGGAATAGAGAACGTTCTCCCGGGGGTTAAAAACATTGAGGAAGGAGTTCAAATATACAGGCAATTCTACAGCGAAGAAAGAGAGAAGAAGTATGGAGTTGTGGCGATAGAGGTGGAGCCCATCGGGTGAACGGTTATTTCAAAAGTTTCACATCAAGACCAAACTCCCCCAGGGCGCCAAAGTCGCTATCTAGGGTCACCAAAGGAAGATCGTTTGCCAGTGCTATGGCGCCTATGAAGAGGTCTCTCAGAGGCATCGGCTTTCCTTTTTCACGCAGTTTCTTATTAAGGTAAGCGGCTATCTCGGCAGATTTCCCGTCGAAGGGGAGTTCAATCAGAGAGTTCAACCAGACGAGCTCTTCCTTCCTAGGGAATCCCACCAAAACCTCGAACTTCGTTATGGCAGTTACATAGAAAGTCTTGTCTATGGAAAGCACTTCGTTTAGGATGGCCTTGTTTCCTCGGGCGATCTCTATTATCACGTTCGTATCAATGACTGCCCCCATTCCTCGAACGCCTCCTCAAGCTCTTTGAGCCTTTTCTTAGCCTCAACGTATTCCTCCTCGCTCAAAATCCCGTAGATACGTCTCAATGCCCCTGCGTTCCCTTTTCTCTCTCTTAAAAGCTCCCTAAACAGCTCACTGAAGGATTTTTTCCCCTTAATCCGGACGAGCTCGTTGTAAACGTCGTCCGAGATTGTGATAGTCTTTACCATGGAACCACCAATGTATTGAATGCATGCATCATATTTAAGTATTATCTCGAAGGAGAACAACTAATCACGAGGATCAACGGTAGGATAGAAATTGACCCATCTGGTTTACTTTATTTTCGAACTTCTTTTGAAGACATTCTGGAAAATTATCCAGGGCTTACGAGAGGTGGCTCTTCTGAAAAGTTAAAAAGAAAGGTCAGAGATATCTATCCTTCACCCACCTTATGAAGTAATCGGGGTTTATCCCCTCGCCAAAACTCCTCTTTAAGAGCTCCTTTGGTGGATAAATCGAGCCGTATTTGTGCACTTTCTCCTTTAACCATGCTTTAATCTCATCAAATTCCCCATTTCTGACCTTTTCCCCTATGTTTATTTCCTTCTCCATGTATGATGCTATCTGGGTGGAGAGGAGCGTTCCTATTGTATAGGTCGGGAAGTATCCTATGGTTCCATGTGACCAGTGAATGTCTTGAAGGATGCCCTCCTGATAGGTCTTTGGTCTTATGCCGAGCAAGTTTTCCATTTCGTCATTCCAGAATTCCGGAAGGTCTTTTGCTCCAACACCTTCATTTATCATCATCCTTTCGAGCTTGTATCTAAGGAGTATGTGGAGGTTATACGTAACAACATCCGCCTCTGTTCTTATGAAGTCCGGCCTCACGAGGTTAAAGTACCAGTAGATATCCTCCGGTGTGTATTCCCTTATGAACGGGAGATTCTCCTTTAGAATTGGATAGATGAGCTCCGCAAATTCCATACTCCTCCCTATAATGTTCTCCCAGAAGCGACTCTGGCTCTCATGGATTCCAAGGCTCACACCACCGGCTATGGGTGAGAACATAAACCTCTCGTCCTGCTGGAGCTCGTAGAGGGCGTGTCCAAACTCATGGACGGTGCTCAAAATGCTTCTCCTGAAGTCAAATCCTTCGTATCTTGTGGTAATTCTCACATCTCTTATCCCAAACTCTGTTGTGAATGGATGAGCCGAGACATCCAACCTGGCACGCTGTCCAAGAGGGTATCCAAAGAGTTTAAGAATTTCGAGGTTCACTTTCTCCATTGCCTTTTGGTCGTATTTTTCCTTTTCAAGAGGGTGCTCCTTTGGAACTTTTCCTTCATTGAGGATTTTATCGAGGAGGGGCTTCAACTCCTTCTCAAGCTTCTCAAAGATTTTATCCACGTCCCTTGTTGTCAGTCCCTCTTCGAAGAGATCTAGAAGAGCATCATAAGGATACTCCTCGTAACCGAGATAATCCGCGGCTTTCCTTGCGAGCTCGATGTTTTTGTCGAGCCACGGCTCAAAGAGGGAGTAGTCATTTTTAGCCTTGGCTTCAGTCCATGCTGCCGTTGCCCTGCTGCTTACCTCACTCATTTCCCTGACAAATTCGGGAGGAAAAGCCCTTGCTATCTTCAGGCTTCTGTTTAAAACCCTAACGACACCGCTTTCATATTCATTGAGTTCTTCCCCACCTGCTCTCTCTATGAGCTCAACAAACCTGGGTTCGAGCATGAAGCTCTGACTTAAAACGGAGAGCTCTCCCTGGGCAACGGAGCGCTCCATTATGCCCTCTTTGGGCATGTTAACCTCCATATCCCATCCCAAAACGCTCTGGGCGTGTCCAAGTGCCCAAATCTTCCGGTAGTGGCTTAATATTTCCTTAATCGTTTCGTTCTGGAAAACCTCTTCTGCCATTTTAATCACCTGCTTTTTAATCGGCTCCGACCTTTTAATATCTTTCGATGCATATCTAAGCGGAAAAAGGAGGTAGAAACGAATTACTCACGCTCATTTTGGCGCCCCGGCGGGGATTCGAACCCCGGATCTCAAGGTCCGCAGCCTTGCGCCCTATCCAGACTAGGCCACCGGGGCATCAAAAGGTGAATGTAAACTTCAGCTTATAAATCTTGTCATGCTGCTGACCGTTGTAAAAAGGTTTATAATTGGATTTGCCCTAGAGAGTTGGGGATTGGAATGGACGACAGAACTCTTAGAACCATAGAGGAAAGCATAATCACCCTACTCATAGCGTGGCTCTCATATCTCTTCATATATCAAAACTACCTCCTCTACAGGTGGCACAGGGGCTTACCGCTACCATCAAAGATACCTGCTCTTCTTGGAGGGGTGGCATTTGGGGCATTATACGCCATGTACGCAGCCAGAAAGTTTGAAAGAGAGCTTGAAGAAAAAGAAGATTAAATTAAAAATTTAAAATTAAAATTTTAAATTTAAAATCTAAGTCCGAATCCAAGTCTAAATCTGAAGCTCATTTATGTGCTCCAAGACCTTCACCATGAGCTCAACGCCCGCATCGACGTCCCTTTCATCGACAACTTCCGCATTTGAGTGTATGTACCTGGATGGAACGCTAATAGCTCCGGTTGGAACACCACTCTTGTTCAAATGAATCGCTCCCGCATCTGTTCCTCCCCCGAGGAGAATATCCCATTGATAGGGGATTTCATATTTCTTGGCAAGCTCTTCCATCCACCTGACAATTGTGGGATGGCATATAACCGAGCGATCCATTATCTTTATTGCAGTTCCCTTTCCCAGCTGGGTAACATGCTTGTGCTCTGGAGTTCCAGGAACATCAGCCGCAATGGTAACATCAATCGCAAAGCCATAATCGGGCTCAATTCCAAAAGCGGAAACCTTTGCTCCCCTCAATCCAACCTCCTCTTGAACCGTTGCCACGAAATAGATATCAGCGTTAGTATCTTTGAGCTTTCTAGCCGCTTCAACTAATGTATAAATTGCTATTCTATCATCGAAGGCTATACTAACAAGACGGTGTTTCCCAAGGCGCTCAAGCTTTCCATCCCATGTGATTATGGTTCCGATCTTAGCTCCCATCTCTTCGGCTTCTTCCTTGCTCTCGGCGCCAATGTCAATGAAAACCTGATCCCAAGTTGGAGCCTTACTTCTCTCCTCCGGTTTCTGAATATGTGGTGGGACAGATCCGCCAACACCGTAGATGTATTTGTTCTTTCCAATCCAGACCTTAAAGCGTTGGGCTATTAATGTTCTGGGGTCAACGCCACCGACGGGTGCAACCCTTAAAAAGCCGTTCTTTTCGATGTGAGTTACCATAAGACCTATTTGATCCATGTGTGCTGCGAGCATTACCTTTGGACCATCGCCTTTTTTGTGAGCTATCACGTTTCCGAGCTTGTCAACCTTTATTTCGTCAACATAATCCTTAAATGCTGCTATAACGACATCTTTAACTCCTAAAAACTCATATCCAGAGACACCTGGTGCCTCGACAATTTTCTTCAAAAGTTCGTAGTCCACCATTTCAACCACCTCAATCGTTTAGATATCCATCTTAATGTTGGGCGAGGGATATTTAAAGTTTTAGGTGGAGCTAGAGAGGGGATTGATGTGAAGAGCATATTAAAGCTTGAAATCTTGGAATGCACTTTCCTCAAACGGCTCAACCGATTTGTAGGGTTAGTTGATATAAACGGTGATATTAAAAAGGCTTTGATAACAAACACGGGCCGTCTGGAAGAGTTCATGATTGAGGGTAGAAGGGCTTTTTGTATTCCGAAGAGCGGAGGAAAGACGGAATTTGTTCTGCTGGGATTTCTTGAAAAAAATGGGAGGATAGCAATAATTGATACTAGAACACAGACTAAAGCATTTGAAAAAGCTATAGAACTAGGCTTAATTTCGTGGCTTGAAGGATGTTCAATCAAAAAGAAGGAGGTTAAAATTGGAAACTCCCGTCTCGATTACATCTTTAAGTGTCCAGATACGGAGATTTATGCTGAAATGAAGAGTGCTGTTCTCCGAGAGGGCAATTATGCTATGTATCCCGACTGTCCAAGTGCTAGGGGACGGAAGCATATAAAGGAGCTTATAAAGTTAAAAGAAGAAGGAAATAAATCCATGATTTTTTTCATAGGAGCCCTTCCGGGTGTTGAAAAGTTCAAGCCCTACGAAGAAGGTGATGCTGAGATAGCAAGACTCTTGAGAGAAGCAAGAGAGAAAGGAGTTGAAATAAGAGCTTTGAGCATCTCTATGCTCCAAAATGGTGAAATAGTTCTGGAAAATGATGATTTAGAGGTTGAGGTTTAGTGGTACTTGTAAAGAAAATAGGGCTGGATTCATCGGCGAGGGTAGCCTTTCAGAGTCATGCGCATACGGATCACTTCGTTAGTGGGGACATGATTGTATCCACGAAAGCTACAAAGTTTTTGAGCCACCTCCGAAAGGGTGGCTTCTATAAGGTTTATCCCTTTGGGAAAAGATTTTACATTGGAGATTACAGAGCAAGACTCCTTCCTGCGGGGCACATGCTCGGCTCTGCTCAAATCTACATCGAATTTGATGAGTTTTCTCTTCTATATACCGGAGATGTAAAATGGTTTAAGCTTCGCACCGCTGAAAAAAGTCGATTTAAAAAAGCCGATGTTTTAGTAATCGAAGCTACATTTGGGGTTCCTCATTTCAGCTTTCCATCACCTAAGGAGGCTGAGAAGAAGTTAATCGCGTTTATCGAAGAGGCTTTGGATAGGAGAAAGACGCCCACTCTATATGCCAATCAAATGGGAAAGGCACAGGAGATTCTTAAGATCCTCGATGTGCACGGTTATGCCGTTAAAGCTTCGCGTGAGATTATTAAAGTTGCCAGAGTTTATGAAAAGTTTGGGATTGATTTCTACAATATCGATAGGGATGGAGAGGTGGTTTTGAGAGGCTTTACGAGTGTGAAGCCTGAAAATGGTTTACATCGTTCTGAGCTCTTTGTTTCGGGTTTTGGCTCCTTAAAGCTTAGCAATCATGCAGATTTCTGGGAGCTGATGAGAATTGTGGAGAATGTCAAGCCTGAGGTGATTTTCACGGTCTACGGCTATGCGGAAGAATTTGCAAGGATTTTACGGGGGTTGGGATACGATGCTCATCCTGTGGATGAAAGAGAGGAGTTATTTTCAAAAAGCTAGAACTTTTTAAAGCTCTTTTTTGCACAAAGGAGATGTTCATGAAGATTAACTTAGAAGAGCGAAAAGTTTTGAAGATTGAGCTCAAAAAGGGATGGCCTCTAGAGCCATTCTATCTCCACTTTTTCTTTGACGCTCCTGAATTCCTCATCTCCGGTCAGCAGTTTGGCGTTCAAATCTACCGCTGTCGCCACCGCAAAAGCATCGGCATAACTCAGCTTATGGAATGCTTTTATCCTCCCGGCCAAAAGAGCTATCCGCTCATCAACAGCCACAAATTTAACTGGCTCCCTCTTAAGGAGCGCCACTACAAAATCAGCTACCTCCACCCCTTTTCTGCGGGTTAAAATATAGTAAACTTCCCCGAGATTAACCGTGCTCATATAGAGACTGACGCTCCCTTCACGTGCTCTCTCCAGGTATTTTTCCACTTTTTCTGCACCCTTTTCGTCGGCCAGGTAAGCGAGAATTGCATAGCTGTCCAGGACAATTCTCATTTTTTAGCCTCCAGTTCTGCTTCCTCTTTCCTCGCTTCATCCAGAATCTCTTTAATTGATTTATCAAACGTTACCAGCCCTCTGAGCTTGGTTCCTTTCTTTATGGGCACTAAAATAAGCTCATTACCCATCTCAATTATCTCAACTTCATCGCCGGGTTCAATTCCAAACCTCTCACGGATTGACTTTGGTAAGACAAGCTGCCCCTTCGAGGAGACTTTTACAGTTACCATCTTACATTCACCCAAATATTCTTACACATATGACCTTAAAAATATTGTGAGGGTTATTCCCATACTGTCAGGATAACCACAACTTGACAAAGGGGTGGTTTTAACCTCTTTTACAGGCTTTATCCTAAAGTTTCTCCTCATCCTAACAGTGCCGTTATTCCTCCAGCTCCACTCCATACACTTTTTTCGGGTTCTCTATGTGAATTTTATGAACGTCTTCCTCTGTGAAGATGCCCATTTGTAAAAATGCTTTCGTTCTCTTTGGGACGGTTTTTGGGCCGAGAACCGCTCCGGGTCTTCTCTTATCATCGATGTAGTCCGTTTCCATTAAAAAGCGATTGCCCTGGGAGATAGCCTCTTTTATTGTACTTTTGCTCGCTATTATGGATGGAAAAACTCCCACCTCCTCGGCTATCTTGACGAGCGGCGGTGAAAAATGTTTGACTACACGGTAGGGCTTTATTCCAACTTCTTTCACAATATTGCCTAGCTCCCTAAACTTTTCCTCGTTGAAGCTCTCCGTGTGCAGCTGGACAGCACAGTCCGCTTCCTTTGCAAGTGCCATGCCATATTTCATTAGATCTATGCTGGCTTCCCATACTTCCTTACTAACTTCATAGTGGGGTCTTCCAATCTCTCCAATTGCTATGGCTTTTTGTTCTAGGCAGAGTCTCTGGGCATATTCAAGAGCTTTCATGACCTCACATTTTGCATATTCAAGGCCTTTTTTCTCGGCTAAATACACGAACTCTGCTGGGTGGACGCCGACAATGGCGAACGCTCTAACTTCAGTTTCTTTATTTATCTTTTCGACAAGCTTTATGTGGAAGTCCATAGCTTTAATGAAGTCCTCCGCTTTCATTCCTTCAAAGCCGTAATCGTGGGCACTCTTGTAAATAACATTTAAATGAGTTCCTCCTGCTCTATGAAATTGCTTCACGGCTTCGAGGAAAATCCCTTTGAATGGGTCAACATGAAAGTGATTATCCAAAATTATCATACCATCACCGGATTAAATTAGAGGGAGAACTTTTTAAACTCATCCCATCAATCTGAGACCATGATAGTGGGGATTCACGATGGACATGATGCGGGAGCTGTGCTTATTGATGGTGGACAAATTTATGCGGTTAATGAAGAACGCTTGAATAGGATAAAAAAGTTTAGGGGATTTCCCTCGCTGAGCTTGAAGAAAGTTCTCGAGATGGCCGGAGCTGAGCCTGAGGATGTTAAAATTATAGCAATTGCCGGTATTTTTAGAAAACACTCACGTCTTCTGGAACTTGAGAAAAATCTTGAAAAAATCTTTGGGAAGAATTTTAAGAGCAGAGTTCTCTATGTTGAGCATCATCTGGCTCACGCTTCCTCGGCATATTATACGAGTGGATGGCGGGAGGCAATCGCCTTAAGCATCGATGCCGCGGGAGATGGCTTGAGTTCCTCCATCTATGTGGCAAGAGATGGGGAAATGATTAGAATTGCCCAGAGCACATATTTGGACTCCTTAGGAGACTTTTACGCGTCAATTACAGAGCTCTTGGGATTCAAGCCCATGCGTCACGAGGGGAAGGTTATGAGCTTGGCGGCATATGGAAAGCCGAGCTACGATCTAAGCAATATAATAGAGCTCAACGGACTGAGTTTTGATAACAAGCTTAAACTGGTTGGAATTGAAGCCACGAAGAGGCTTGCAGAGCTTTTTGGATACCCTTTTGAGAGGGCAAAAGAGATAGCACATTCAATGAAGAGAGGGAAACTTCAAAGAAAAGCAGTTGAAATAGCTGCTTCAGCCCAAAAACACCTGGAAAATTTGATTGAAGAACTCGGGATAAAGCTCACGAAGTACGGTCTCCCCCTCGCATATGCAGGAGGCGTCGCTCAAAACGTTAAAGCAAATGCCATTTTGAGAAAATCCTTTCCTAATTTATGGGTTTTTCCAGCTATGGATGATTCGGGGCTTGCAATGGGAGCTGCCCTTTATGCAAAGGCTCAATTAGAGCGTCTTGAAGGCAACTGGAAGCCCTTTAAAATGAAGCATGTATATCTGGGCCCGGCTTATTCTAGAGATGAGATTGAAGATTTTTTAAGGCATGAGGGACTACGGTATGAAGAAAGACGGGATATTGAGGGATTTATAGCTGATTCTCTGAGCGAAGGAAAAATAATAGGGTTCTTTCAGGGGAGGATGGAATATGGGCCAAGAGCCCTTGGAAACCGGTCAATTTTAGCGGATCCTAGGAATAGGGAAGTTGTTGAAAGGCTCAATTTGGCATTAAACAGAGATGTATTCCAGCCCTTCGCACCTTCGATTCTTGAGAGGAAACTTGAAGAATATTTGGAAGATCCTTATCCAAACAAGTTCATGACAATGAGCTACAGAGCTAGGGAGAATATGAAGAGGGAAGCTCCCGCTGTTGTCCATGTTGATGGAACAACAAGACCCCAAACTTTAACCGAGGAGGATAACGCAAGGTACCACGAGGTTATCGAGCACTTCGAGAAGAATACCGGGGTTCCTATGGTGCTTAATACGAGCTTTAATATGCATGGTGAGCCGATAGTTTGCTCTCCTCTGGATGCTTTGAGAAGCTTTAGAAGAGCTAAACTTGATCTTTTAATTCTTGAGACGTTCATCGTGGAGCAATCTCAGCTCTGAAACCACTGGAAAACTTTTTCAATCCATTTATTATGAATCTCCCTCCCATAGAGCTTAACCCGGCATGCAGGTGCCGTGATGGCTCCTATATACTTATCTGCAGCACCGTAATACATGATCCACTTTCCATGATATTTTATCAATGCTTCCCCAAAAACGACGTTGGGAACGTTTCCAACTTTCTCCCAGAGGAGTTCGGGTTTGAGTATTGGCTTTTTGGATCTTGCAATAACTCTGTAAGGGTTTGAGGGATCCAAAAGGACCCACCCAATAGCATATCCTTCCTTCCAGCTTGCTCCGTTATAAAAGAGCAAAATCCCTTTATCTGTTAATATGGGGGGAGGCCCGGGCTCCACAAGGCGCTCATCGAACATTTTCATCCTAGCCTCAAATACGGGATTTTTCCAATCAGCACTCCAGTTTATGAGATCATCGCTGTATGCAATCCATATCTTCCAGTCACCAAAAAACATAACATAGCTTCCATTTATTCTAACCGGAAGTATTGCACCGCTCTTTGTCCATGGCCATTCGGGGAAGAGCATGCCATGTTTCTCCCAATGTATTAAATCCCGGCTTGATGCTATTGCAAGTCTCGCTGTCGAGCCATCAAATGCGGTATACGTCATATAAAAAGTGTCATTGATCCTCACAATCCTTGGGTCTTCGCATCCCATTTTCTCCTCCGGAAGGGTGGGGGATATTACAGGAGCTGGATGCTTTTTGAAGTGTATACCATCTCTACTCGTTGCAAGGGCGATGTAGGATTTAAAATTTTTATCCTGCGCCCTGTAGAATAGGTAAACGGTATCATTAACCACAACTGCTGCTGGATTGAACGTTGCTTTAGCTTCAAAGGGAAAATCACCCGGTGAAATAATAGGTTCATCAGAAACCCGTGTGTATCCTTCAAGCGGAGGACTGCAATCAAAATCAAGCCCGGATGCCAAGAATCCTGCAATAAAAAACAGAGAGAAGGGTATGAACACAAGAGTTTTTTTCAAACGATTCCCTCCTAACCGTAGATTAAATTCCTGGCCTTTCCGTCAAAGATGTACATTCTGTCGTGCCTCGGTCTCCAGTATATCTCTCCCATGCTGGGTCGTATGTTTTCAGGCAGTTTGATTATGAGCTCCAAGTCTTCATAAACTAGATGCCCGTAGCTTTCCACTCCGAGTTTTTCAATACCCAAAAGCTTTCCTTTAACAAACCCTCCTCTTGCTTCTATGCTGACTTCGGTGTGCTGGGGCCTGAATCCAAGTATGACTTTGCCTTCAGCGTCAACATCCCCGGGAAGCTCCAATATGAAGTGTCCGCTGTCAAAGAAGACCCCTTTCTCATCCTTCAATACATCCCCTTCAATGAGATTCATGGGAGGACTTCCAACGAAGGTTGCCACGAAGGTGTTTGAGGGTCTGTAGAATATCTCATCGGGAGTGCCAACCTGCTGAAGCTGCCCCTTGTTCATTACGGCTATTCTATCCGCCATTGTCATTGCCTCTACCTGGTCATGTGTCACGTAAATCGTTGTTATTCCAAGATCATAACTCAATAGTTTTTTGAGCTCAAAGCGCATTTGGGTTCTAATCTTTGCATCGAGGTTTGAGAGGGGCTCATCCAAAAGAAACACCTGTGGTTCCCTGACAAGAGCCCTCGCCAGCGCCACGCGCTGCTGCTGACCGCCGCTCAGTTCACTGGGCTTCCTATTAAGGAGCTCGGCAATTCCGAGGAACTCGGCAACCTCCTTAACCTTTTTAATCCTTTCCTGCTTTGGAACATTTGACATCCTCAATGGAAACTCAATATTGCCGAAAACCGTCATGTGGGGATAGAGGGCGTAGCTTTGAAAGACCATAGCGGTATTTCTCTTTGTAGGGTCTATTTCATTGACTATCTGCTCTCCTATCCATATTTCACCTTCGGTTGGAGTTTCAAGACCCGCTATCATTCTCAGGGTGGTTGATTTTCCGCATCCACTTGGGCCGAGAAGCACCATAAACTCGCCGTCTTTGATCTCAAGATTGAGCTTGTTAACGGCGATAACATCTTCAAACTTCTTTGTAACGTTTTTAAGCAAAACCCTTGCCATTATCCCTTCCCTCCCGTGATAACTATACCTCTTATCAAATATTTATTGAGTATAAGGAAGAGCAATATTGTGGGGGCAGAGGCAACAAGAGAACCCGCTATTATAGGGGTATACTCCGTCCACATGGCTCTTTGGAATGCAAAACTCAATCCCACGGGGAGTGTGAAATGTTCGGGAGTTCTCAGGAAGATTAGGGGACCTATAAATGCGTTCCAAGAGCCCAGGAATTGATAAACTGCAACAGCACCCAGAGCGGGCTTTGCAAGTGGCAGGGCAATGTAGAAGAATGATTTTATTGGGCCACAGCCATCTAGACGGGCGGCTTCGAATATCTCATTGGAGAGGGACATGAAGTACTGCCTCATCAGGAATATACTTGAAACATTGACCAGTCCGAGCAGTGAAAGCCCTAAGATGTTATCGATGAGTCCGAGCTTGTATATTATGATATAATTTGGGACTAGCGTAACGAACATTGGTATCATCAAAAGGGAGAGCAGTGCGGAGAATATAACATCTCTACCTGGAAATCTCAGGCGAGCAAAGGCATATCCCGCCATGCTGGAGAATAATATGTTTCCCGCAACTATTATGCCAGAGTAAAGCGCCGTATTTCGAACCCATTTTGGAAAGAGCTCCAATCTGAAGAGCTTTTCATAATTTTCCAGTGTGAAAGGGCTTGGAATCCATTTTGGTGGATATTGGGACGCCTGTGCCCATGTCATGAACGAAGCCACCAGCGATCTTATAAAAGGCATTAAATACACCAGAGCAAAACCTATTAGAACGACATAGGTTATGACAATCCAAATTCTTTTTATGAGCCTCTCCTTCTCTTTCGGGGTCATCTAATCGCCCTCCCGTACTTCTTCTGAAATAGGTATGTGGTCGTGAATATTATCGCGAAGAGGAACCAGCTCTTTGCTGCTGCGACACCGGGATGTATGCGCGTGAAGGCTTCATTATAAATATCTAGCGCTACAGTGTAGCCCGCTCCTCCAGGACCACCATTTGCACCTGCCATTACCCATGCCAAATCAAACATCTGCAGTGCTCCTATTAGTCCTAAAACCACGACGTAAACTATCATGGGTCTCAGCATGGGTATTGTAATGAAGAAGAACCTCCTAATTGGACCTGCACCATCCAGCATCGCCGCTTCATAGATCTCCTTGGGAATAGCCTGCATTGCTGCCAAAAATGATACCATGAAATGTCCGCTCGTCCCCCATATTGCCACGAGCGCTATGGCCAGCAGGAGGTATCTTCTATCGTTTATCCAATCTATTGGCTGAAAGCCAGGTATAACATGAACGAGGGCATAGTTTATGAATCCATTCTTCATGAAGAGCCAGATGAATATCAAACTAACTATAACGGCAGAAGTTGTTGCCGGAAGGAAATATGAAACTTTAAAAAACTGCTGACCCTTAATTTTTTGATTCGCAAAGGAAGCCAAAACTATAGCCAAAAAAGTCTGAACAGGCACCACAATTGCGGTATAAATCAGGATGTTCTTTAATCCGGTGTAGAAGGGTGCAAGGATATAAGAGGTACCATGGAGACCCCTCGAGAGATCTCTAAGCACGATTTGAAAGTTCTTCAAACCAACAAACTGCATTTGACCTATATAATCCCATTTGAAGAAGCTCAGGAAGAAGGCGAATATCATGGCAAAGTAGCCGAAAACCATGTTGAGGATGACCGCAAAGGATATCAGCACAAGCCCGGCAACAATCTCCTTATTCCTAGCTTTTTCATAAAAAGAGGAAAATTTAAAAAGAGGCATAGAATCACCTCATCCACTTAATTCTTGCTGGACAACTTCCTTCATGGTTTGTATGGCTTCTTCGGGAGTCATTTCTCCTCTCATGGCTGCTGCCATGGCATCGCTGAACTTTCCTTCCAGAGTTCCAGATTTGGGTCCCCAGAGGAAGATTATCACATTGTCATACTGGGACATAAATGAGAGCGTCTTTTTGTGCTGTGGCCACATGTCGGGGTCGTTTTCAAATCCTTTCATGCTCGGCAGGGTCTGACCTGCTTTAACTACCAAATCCTTTTGCCCCTTGGGACCCAATATAAATTCAACAAACTTCCATGCATCTTTTGGATGCCCTGACTTTGCGTTTATGCCCAGAATCACAGTGTATGCCATCGTCGCCCTTCCAGATTTTCCTGCAGGAAGCGGAGCTATATCCCAGTCCTCGCCATATTTGAAGTCGGGGAATTGGTCAGCCAGGAACGGTATCATCCAGTTTCCGCTTATAACCATTGCAACCTCCTGCTTTCCAAAGGCATCACCGAGCCATCCGGCTCCAACATCACCGGGTTGCACCACATAGGGCTTCTTTCCCTGGTTTTCCATGTCCACCTTCCCAACTTTGTAGAGATTAATATACCATGTCAGGGTTTCTTTTACAACAGGATTATCGAACCATGATGCATCTTCAGGTTTTTCAAACCATGGTTTTGGAGCACCATTACTCACCGCCACAGGGACGTATCTGTTGAAACCTCCTAGGTATATGGCTAAACCAGGTTTTCCAGTTTTTTCCGCTATTATCTTTGCATCCTGTTCAAGTTCCTCCCATGTTTCGGGAGGCTTTGTAATGCCTGCCTGCTCAAAGAGCTTCTTGTTGTAGAACAAAGCAAGCATACTCCAATCCTTTGGAAGACCATAAAGCTTTCCATTCTTCTTGAAGGGTTCGAGCAGGAATGGGTAGAACTTGTCAATAAAGCTTTTGTCGGCAAGGTCTGAAATCGGATACAATGCACCTTTGTCGATGAATATTGGGGCCCATGCACTATCCACATAGAACACATCAGGTGCAACGCCCGCACCAAATGAAGCTAGGATATTCTCATGGAACATCTGTGTGATGACCTCATACTTAATGCCAATGTTTGGATTTTCCTTTTCAAATTCATCAATCATCTTTTGATAGTTCTTCATCTCGGTTTCGCCGGCACTCCATCCTGCAAATCTCACGAAAACTTTCTCTTGAACTTTCGTCTCTGTGGTTGTCTTGGTTTGGACTTGAGTTTCGGTCTTAACAACCGTGGATGTAGTTGTTGTCGGGGATGGTGATGTTGTGGTTCCTCCACCGCCTATGCACCCAGCTGCCACGACCCCTAACAAAAGGACTGAAACCAAAATCAAACTATAGAGGGTTTTCTTTCCCATCTATGACACCTCTCATACAGGTTTCTTCACAGGTTTATACTATAATAATATTATATAAACTTTTCTTTATTAGTCATAACAATATTTAAATAGTAAAAATTCGGAATAAAGATGTGGGTGGGAAGGTATGGAAAATCCTGCAGTAGGCATCGTAGAGAAACTTCAGGATTTAGGACTCACCAAGAGAGAGGCAGAGGTCTATCTTGCAATATGGATAAAAAAGGGCGCGACCGTTAAGGAGTTGCTCGAGTCTTTAGACGTTCATCAGCCTCAGCTCTATAATATAATTCAAAGTCTTATTAGAAAAGGTTTTGTACGGGCTTCTGGTGGAAGACCGAGGATCTACACTGCAAGCGATATCGTTTCTCTCATAGACGTGCAGAAGATGAAGCTTGATCTTCTGAAGGAGAGTCTTGAAGAGGAGCTTAAAAAAATGAGGATAAACTCTGAAGAAGAAGTCCCATACATATCAATAGCCAGAAATCTGGATGGCGTTCTTTCCGGTTTGATCGAGACAATAAATTCTGCGGAGGTTGAGATTAGAGCGGAACTTCCCTATTCCATTTTTAAGGAAGTAACACCATATCTATTAAACGCCCTTCAGAGGGGAGTTAACCTCTATCTCTTAGTTTATCCCGAAACAAAGACGTTCAACGAGTTTGAGCTTTTTAAGGATAGGGTGAAAATAAGAACCTCCGAGCTTGGAAATTTCCTCCTCCTAATTGCAGACCTATCGGTTGGAGTGTACTCGAAAAGAAGATTCTTCAGTGTTAGTAAGTCCCCAATTCCCAGGACGGAGATCTACGGCTATATAGTTCACGAAAAAGACCTCTTCCTCAGGCTTTTGAATATTCATAACAACCTCTGGATAAAAGCTAAAGAAGTGCTCTGCTGGGAGCCAAAACCCGAGATTTACCCAAAAACATTCATGGAATTTTCGATGGCGCTGAATGAAATTGAAGCACTTTTAAAGCTCGGATACACTCCGATTGTAACCGTAGAGGGAAAGGATACAAAAGAAGGATTGCCTGTAAAAATGGAAGGAAAAGTAAGGTCGATAAATAAATCGGGGATTATAAGCAACTTTGTTTTGGAAACAGAGAAAGGAATATTGACTGTAGGAGGTTTCGATGCTGAAGTGGAGGACATTGAAGCCCAGAAGATTAGGATAGAAAAACTTGAAAAGTAGCTGGGGGATGAGGATGAGGTTTGCCATCATATGGGACTTTGATGGTGTCTTGGTTTTCACGCCTCATGAAGAAGCATGGAGAAGAGCAGCAGAACACTACGGAGTAATGGATTTTGATCACGACTTCTATGTTCGTTACGTGTCCGGAAAGCCGAGATATGAAGGGGCGGACAATATACTGCGATTGAAGGGAATTTACGACAAATTCGCCAGGACCCCTGAAGAGAAGGAAGAGCTTCTCCATGAATTTGCAGAATTCAAAAATGAGATTGTAAATGAGATGTTTAGAAGAAAGGAATACAGGATCAACAAGGGTGCCATAAACTTTCTTCTAAAGGCAAAAGAAGCCGGGATTAAGCATGCACTGGCTTCAGCATCCAAGAATGCGGCAAAGCTAGCCGCCCAAATTGATGTCATTTACATGGGGCAAAAAAAGAGTCTGGGTGCGCTTTTTGATGTCAATGTGAGCGGTCTGGCACCGAATAAAAAACTTGTTTTTAAAATGGCAAGGAAAGAGTTAAAGAAAAGATTTCCAGAAATTGATGTGTTTCTAGTGGTTGAAGATGCGCCTGCAGGTATTAAGGCAGCTAAAGAGCTTGGTATGCTTACTCTCGGCTATTTAAGGGAAGCACAGCTGGATGCCGACCTTGTGTTTAATGACTTCGATGAGTTGAATCTTGAGAAAATTATGTCATTAATAACATCACGGGGGGTTTGAAGTGAAGTACAGGTTCGCTTTTAAGAAATACAATTCCCGGGAAGAGTCCATATACGGTACGATACTAACTCTTGGAAATGGCCACATCGGAATACGGGGGGAGCTGGAGCTTGAGCCGACAATTTATGGGACAACCATAGCAGGAGTTTACGATTACGCACCATATTTTTACAGGGAGATAGTAAATGCTCCAAGAATAATTGGAATTCAAGCCTTTTTTAACGGGGAACCGGTAAGTCCGAGTACCCAGAAGATTTTGAAGTATGAAAGAGAGCTTGACATTGAGAATGCCCTCCTCAAAACTTCCCTTCTTCTTGAAATGCACAGCGGTGCGAGGGTGGATTACGAGAGCGTTAGAATTGTTCATGGAAAGCGAAAAAATGTGGTCATCTTAAAATTTTCAATCAGGGCGAGTGAAGATGGGATCCTAACAATCATAAGCCCTATAAAAACAGATGTTGCCAACCCCTCCTATAGAGAGGAGATTCTGATAAAGCATGTTAAGGTTGAAAAACTCGAAGCTTTGGAGGATTGCATCCATGCAGAAGTCCGGACACTGGATGGAAGATATCGTATTGGGATTGCGAGTTCCCTCGTGAGTCATGGGGATGTTAAACGCAGTTTTTTCAAAAACGATGAAGGCATAGGGGATATTTTAACGATTAACGTTAAGAAGGATAGAACATATCACTTCGTCAAATATATAGTCCTAACATCATCGGAGGACGAGGATGCGGTAAAGGAGCTTCTGGAGATTAAGGAAATAGGTTTCGATAAGCTCCTTAAGGAGCACAGTGATCACTGGAAGGAGATATGGAAGATTGCCAAAATAGAGATTGAGGGAAACGAAAAAGCGGAGAAAGGGTTAAATTTCAGTCTCTTCCACCTCATTCAATCCGCTCCAGTCGATGATAAAATTTCCCTGACGGCGAGGGGAATTCACGGTTTTGGATATAGAGGGCATGTCTTCTGGGATACGGATATCTATGCATTGCCCTTTTTTATGGCAGTGTTCCCCCAAAAAGCCCGGAACATGCTAAAATATCGCTATAACAACCTAAACCAAGCGAGGGAAAATGCAAAGCAGAATGGCTATGAAGGAGCTCAATTTCCCTGGGAATCGGCAGATGATGGCTATGAAGCAACACCTCGCCTAATTCCTCTCGATATGCTCGGGAAGGACTTCGTTGAAATCTATACCGGGGAGGAAGAGCACCACATAACTGCCGATGTAGCATATGCCATGGAGCTCTACTACCGGTTCACGGGTGATGAGGAATTCATGTCCAAGTATGGTGTAGAGGTTATTTTTGAAACCGCAAGGTTCTGGGCCAGCAGGGTGAAATACAAAGAGGGGAAGGGTTATGTGATAGAGAGGGTTATCGGGCCTGATGAATATCACGAGCATGTAAACAACAGCTTTTTCACGAATTTGATGGCTAAATACAATCTTCTCTTGGCACTCAAATATTTCAGAAAGGCTAGAGAAAATGGAGGTGAATGGCTTAAAAGTTTGGAGAGGGTCCATGTAACACAGGAAGAAGCTGAAAAGTGGCTCGAGATTGCCGAGAACATTTATATCCCACGGCAGATAAATGGGGTCTTTGAAGAGTTCGATGGATATTTTGATCTGGAGGATTACAGGGTCGATCCAAAAGGATTGGGAGAAAATAGGCTTCCAAGAAGGGTAAAGGAGAACTTGAAAGCAACTCAACTAATTAAGCAAGCCGATGTTATAGCCACGCAGTACCTCCTTAAAGAGCGCTTTGATATGAACAGCATCAAAAAGAACTTCGACTACTACATCCTAAGAACAACCCATGCTTCATCTCTCTCAATGCCAACCTACGCGATAACTGCAGCCTGGATAGGCTATGAAGATCTTGCCTATGATTATTTCATGAAATGTGCATACATAGATCTCCACAATCTCTACGGAAATACCCAAGATGGTTTTCATCTAGCGACTGCTGGAGGCTTATGGCAGATTCTCTTTAGCGGTTTCTGCGGCATAGAATCTGATGGCAGCAGCATAAAAATCTCTCCGAGGCTACCAAAAATGTGGAAATCCGTGAGGTTGAAATTCCTCTTTAGAGGAGCATTGCTGAGCTTGGAAATCAAAAATGATGAGGTAAAGGTGAAGGTTCTCAATGGGGGAGATGTAATGATTGAAGTATTTGGAAAATCAAAGCTCTGCAGCCCAAATTCATGTGTAGCATTCTTTAAAGAAGAATCTAAGGAGGAGTGACCGAGCATTATTTAATGGCAAATGAATGTATTTAAGTGTTTTGAGCTTTCATTCCCTTCCTTTCGGAAGGCGTACTTCCCGCCCAATAAAAATATTTAGAAACAGGCTCGGTGGGTGTTCACGTCATCATTAGCACCAATCAGTTTGCTTGCTAATCGTCATCGCCTAATACTTCCTTGGAATGCTCTCTTTTAAAGTTATTTATTCTCTAGTTTGTACATGCAGGGAGAGTGTCCCATTGTCATCTTTCTGAGCTCCCCAAGTTCCCCTCCACTCCAGCAACCCCCCAGAAGAACAGAATAACCCTCAGGATAACCCCTCAGAACGAAACCTGAATTCTACCAGTGATTCTGAAGGAATGCTGAGTAAGGGGGTAACTTAGGGGGTTCAGAAGGATTCCAGAAAAATAATCTGAAGCCTCCCCCAGTTTCAATTCTCCAAGAGTCTTATTGGAACTGAATGTATCAGCAAAGCGTATAAACTCGAAAGAGAAAGTTTCAATTCTCCAAGAGTCTTATTGGAACCAGATGC
>NZ_JBMXHE010000111.1:0-19647 GCF_053987695.1 Palaeococcus sp. (in: euryarchaeotes) | reverse complement strand
GCATGGAAGGAATATACATGGAGTTTAGGGAGCAGTGAATGGACAAAAACAGTGGCAAAGGGGAAATTCTGGGTGGATTATGGAAATAAAATCCTCAGTGTTATCGATCTATCTTACGAAAATCATGAGTTTGGAGTCATTAAGTGTTCTTTCAGCTCTCATACTACAGGGGTTGGGACAGTTGAAGCCGGAGTTTATGCAGACGCCAGTTATATGTTCTGGGACTTCATATCTCCGGTTGCAGACCACTGGAATTCCCACCCAAGGTGTTTGTGGATGCATGGACAGTTGTTGATGACGATGCATGGGGCACTAAATGGGTCGGTCTCCTAACATGCTGATTCTCCGAAATGGATAAATACTCCAGCATATATTCTTCTTTGGTGATTTAATTGACCGGAAAATGGAAGGAAAAACTCGGACTCGTTCATATTTACACCGGTAATGGAAAGGGAAAAACTACTGCTGCTTTTGGATTGGCTTTAAGGATGCTCGGCTCAGGAGGTAAGGTTATCATAATCCAGTTTATGAAGGCTCCGAATGTTTATGGAGAGCAGATAAAAGGGGAAGAATGCGGCATAAGGGTGGAATCCTATGGTTTACCGAAGTTTGTACATGGAAAACCAGAACCTGATGATATTGAGGCTGCAAAAAAAGCTCTTGGGAGATCTAGGGAAGTCGTTTCAAGCGGTGATTGGGATTTAGTGATTCTAGATGAAATATGCGTTGCCTTGGGCTTTGGTATGCTGGACGTGGAGGAAGTAAAGGAGCTTATAAGAAGCAAAGCCGCCAACACAGAACTCGTTCTAACGGGTCGTTACTGTCCGGAAGAACTTTTTAAGATGGCAGATTATATAACGGAGATGCGGGAGATCAAGCACCCTTATCAGAGAGGCGTTCTTGCAAGGAAGGGCGTGGAGTTTTAGAAGGGTGTTCTTATGGTAATCTCATGGAGGTGACACCCGGGTTTTAGGGCAAACCTTTTTACCCCTTCATCTACAATAGTTTTGGTGTTGCCAATGAGGAAGATTGAGCGAACCCTTGTTATAATTAAGCCCGATGCTGTTGTTAGAGGATTGATAGGAGAAATAATAAGCCGCTTTGAAAAGAGGGGGCTTAGAATCGTTGGAATGAAGATGATCCACATTGATAGGGAGCTTGCTGAAAGGCACTATGAGGAGCATAAGGGAAAACACTTCTTTGAGCCTCTGATAGATTACATAACCAAAGCCCCAAGCGTCGTTATGGTCGTTGAAGGGCGCTACGCAATAAGCGTCGTCAGAAAGATGTGCGGTGCCACCGACCCGAAAGACGCGGAACCCGGAAGCATCAGGGGCGATTATGGCCTTGACGTAGGAGATGCGATTTATAACGTAATCCACGCATCTGACAGCCCGGAGACCGCAGAGCGTGAAATTGCACTCTATTTCAAAGAGGAAGAACTTCATGAGTACTGCAAAGCTGCTGACTGGTTCTACCACTCCCACTGGCACAGGGATGAGGGGGAATTCCTAGACTCCACGAGATGTTTGGAGTGATTTTTCCTCTTAATTTTTATCTTGGGAGGGTGCTGCTGGGATAACTGTGGCGTCGCATTCTGAAGCCAACTCTCAGCTGCTGTGAACTTGTCGTGTGGCTGTCTTTTGTTCCGGCGAAAGATGAAACACCCAACCCCTTCTTTTTCTAACAGAGACAGAAACCCTGACAGTACCCTTAAAAAAAGCCAAACTTTTAAAAATCCAGCACTTTAGTTAAGCTTAGTTAGGATCATGGAGAGTGATATTATGAAAAAGATTAGACAGCCGATTATAGCGGTTCTCGGTCACGTGGATCACGGAAAGACCACGCTACTTGACAGAATCCGTAAAACAAATGTTGCGGGCAAAGAAGCGGGAGGAATAACCCAGCACATCGGAGCCACGGAAGTCCCGATTGGAGTTGTTAAGGAGATAGCGGGCCCCCTTTTAAGCCTCTGGAAAGGTGAGATTAAGCTTCCGGGCCTTCTCTTTATAGACACTCCTGGACACGAGGCGTTCACGAGCCTTAGGGCGAGAGGAGGTAGCCTAGCCGATTTAGCAATTTTGATCATCGATGTAAATGAGGGCTTCCAACCCCAGACTCTCGAGAGCATAGAGATACTCAAGAAATATAAAACACCCTTCATAGTTGCGGCTAACAAAATTGACAGGATTAAAGGATGGAAAGTTAAGGAAAATGAGGCTTTCCTCTTAAATTTCAAAAAGCAGGATCAGAGAGCTCAGCAGGAGCTTGAGACAAAGCTATGGGAGGTCATAGGGAAGTTCTATGAGCTGGGTTTTCAGGCAAACCGCTTTGACAGGGTGCAGGACTTCACAAAGGAGCTAGCTATAGTGCCAATTTCCGCCAAGTATGGCATTGGTGTTGCGGAGCTCTTGGTTTTGATTGCAGGGTTATCTCAAAAATATCTGGAGCAGAAGCTTAAGATCGAGGTTGAGGGTCCCGCAAGGGGCACAATCCTAGAAGTTAGAGAAGAACTGGGCCTGGGAACAACCATAGATGTTATAATTTACGATGGAACCCTTAAGAAGGATGACACGATTGTGGTGGGGGGAAAGGATAGAGCCATCGTTACGAAGATAAGGGCACTTCTGAAACCCAAGCCCCTAGATGAGATCAGAGACCCAAGGTTCAGGTTTGATCATGTGGAAGAAGTTGCTGCGGCATCGGGTATTAAGATTGCAGCACCCGATTTGGATGGTGCTCTGGCAGGTTCCCCCATAATTGCGGCTAGAAGCGAAGAGGAGATCGAAAAGGCTAAAGAGGAAATCCTGAGTCAGATAGAGCGTATAAAAATTGAGAGCGGCGAAATAGGTGTTATAGTCAAGGCAGATACCTTAGGAAGCCTTGAAGCCTTAAGCAAAGAGCTTCAGGAGAAAGATATCCCCATAAGAAAGGCGGATGTTGGAGATATAAACAAAACAGATGTCATGGAAGCACTGAGTATAAAGGACGAGAACGAGTATCTTGGGGTAATCTTCGGCTTCAACGTCAAAATTAATGAGGATGCCAGAGAGGTTGCTGAAGCCAAGGAAATCCCAATCTTCGTGGGAAATGTAATCTACAAGGTGATTGAGGATTACGAGAGATGGCATGGAGAAAAAGAGGAGGAGAAGAAGAGGGAGCTGCTGGCACAGACGAAGTTCCCAGGAGTTATAAGACTCTTTGCGGATGAGCGCTATATTTTTAGGAGAAGTCATCCTGCAATAGTGGGCATAGAGGTTCTGGAAGGTCGTATAAAACCGGGATATCCTCTAATAAAGCAGAACGGCGAGAGAATTGGAATCATTAAGTCAATAAAATCCAAGAGTGATTTCATAGGTGAAGCTAAGAAAGGGGATCAGGTGGCGGTTGCCATAGAGGGCCCGATGGTCGGAAGGCACATACATCCGGGGGAGATCCTTTATGTTGATATTTCAAGGGATGAGGTCATAAGACTCGTGAAGGAATTAAGAAGCGAGCTGGATGAGACTGATGTTAGGGCTCTTAAGGAAACAGCCAAGGTTAAGAAACAGAAAGATCCCTTCTGGGCAACCCTTTAGTTTTAATTCTTTTTGGTGATCCCATGAGTAGAAAAAATTTTTTGAGAAGGAAGGAGCAGAGGGAAAAGAAGGAAATTGCAAGGGAGAGGATTGAGATACTCTTCACCTTGGCGGAGCGGGTGTTTCCATATGATAACTCCCTGGCTAACCGTTATGTGGCGATCGCCCTAGGAGTGCAGCAAAAAGCCAAGGTTAAAATGCCAAGAAAGTGGAAGCGTCGTTACTGTAAAAAATGTCATTCCTTCCTAGTACCGGGAGTTAATGCTCGAGTGCGGCTTAGAGAGGGGCACGTGGTTGTTAAATGCCTTGAATGCGGGCACATCATGAGGTATCCATACCTGAGGGAGAAGAAAGCCAAGCGGAAAAGCTTTAAAAGCACCCAACATTTATAAACCTGTAGCTTCTCCAAGCATTGAGGTGTGTGAGATGGATAGATTGCCAGGTAAAGTGAAGCGAGCTTTAAGGGCTAAATATTATGATATCCAGCCTAAGGCGTGGATTGGAAAGAAGGGCTTTGATGAGGGTGCGATAAATGAGGTGAGCACCCAGCTCAAGAAAGATGGTGTGGTAAAGGTTGAGATTAGAAAGGGCGCTCTCATCAGCACTGAGATGAAGAGGGAGGAGATTGCCCAAAAGGTTGCCGAACTCACGGACAGTGAGGTTATTGACGTCCGGGGCAAAAGGTTTATATTGTTCCGTCCTAGAGAAGGTTGGGAAAAGTATTTAAGGAGACTCAAGTTTAAGGAAATCTCAAAGGAGAGACGGGAAGAAAAGCCCGTGGATAAAGTCAGGCTCGATATCGCTCAATTTAGGAAAAAATTCAAAAAAGGGAGGGAGTGAAAGATGGCTACGGTTTATGACGTTCCTGGTGATTTGCTCGTTGAGAGGGCTGCACAGAAGTTGAAGGAAGTTGAGGCCATTAAGCCACCCGAGTGGGCACCATTCGTTAAGACAGGAATCCACAAAGAGCGCTTGCCCGAACAGGACGATTGGTGGTACTACAGAGTTGCTTCAATATTCAGAAAAATATACATAGATGGCCCCGTTGGAATTGAGAGGTTGAGAACATGGTACGGTGGAAGGAAGAATAGAGGACACGCTCCTGAGCACTTCTACAAGGCAAGCGGAAGCATAATAAGAAAAGCACTACAGCAGCTTGAAGGTGCAGGATTCATTAAAAAAATTCCCGGTGAAGGGAGGATTGCAACTCCAGAAGGGCAGAGGTTCCTTGATAAGGTCGCCACCGAGCTCAAGAAGGAGCTTGAAGAGGTTATTCCCGAGCTTAAGAAGTACTGAGCCTTTTGCCTTCTTTCTGACTTATCCCTCTGGAGTTCTTTGTGTACAAGGTTCGTTTTTAATGTGTCTACCAACAATATTACAGAGAGGGAAGAATAATAGGTATTCATCAAGCATGTAAAGGTAAGACTTTTAACCATATCCTTCAAACTATCCTTCAGTTAAAAAGAGGTGATGGGTATGGCAGAGGATATCGAGGAAATTAGGAAGAAAAAGCTTCTTGAACTCCAAAGACGCTTAGCGGAGCAGCAGGCAGCACAAGAAGAACAAGCAAGACAGCAGGCTGAAATGGAAGCTCAAATTCAAGCAATATTAAGAAAAATACTTGAACCAGAGGCGAGAGAAAGACTCTCTAGGGTTAAACTCGTGAGGCCCGAACTTGCGCAGCAGGTTGAGTTAATTTTAATTCAGCTGTATCAAGCCGGGCAGATAAGGGAGCGTATAGATGATGCAAGGCTAAAGAGAATTCTGGCTCAGATAGATGCGAGGACAAGAAGAGAGTTTAGAATCAAGTGGTGATCATGAGGGTTTTCCACCTTTACAGCGGCGGAAAGGATTCCTCTCTTTCAGCTTATATTTTAAATCGCCTTAACTATGATGTTAGGCTTGTAACGGTGAATTTTGGGGTTCTGAATTCATGGCGCTACGCTAAAGAAACTGCTGAAAGATTGGGCTTTAAGCATGAGGTGGTTTTTTTAGAGGAGACAATTCTGGAGAAAGCCATGGAAATGTGCATTAAGGATGGACACCCGAACAATGCCATCCAGTTCATCCATGAGAAGGCTTTGGAGGAAATTGCAAAACGCGAAAATGTTGAAAGAATAAGCGATGGCACAAGGAGAGATGATAGGGTTCCCTTTCTTGATCAGAGAAAGACGCGCTCGCTCGAAGACCGCTTTAACGTTCAATACATAAGACCTCTTCTTGGCCTGGGCTACAAAACAATTAGGGAGCTTACGGAAAAGCTCTTCATTGTGGAGGTTAAGGAGAGCGAGGAGCTTGAAAAGAGTGACTATGAGGTTGAACTCAGGCATCTTTTGAGAGAAAAAGGTATTGACCCGCTGACCATCTTTCCAAAACGCCACTACCAGTCGAGGGTCTTGGGGTGGAAGCTGGAGGCATCATTTTAACTATCTTTATGATACTGCCAGAAAAACTATTCAGGAATAATCAGAAAGATGTCAGAATAAGGGGTTAACGTAAGGGGCACGAGAGAACGCTGAAAAATAATCAGAACAATGCCCCTCGAGAGAAAGGTTTTTAACCTAAACCCTTTGAATGTGAATGGAAGCAAAGTTTAAATAAGCTCGGACTAAATTGTGCCCTAGATACTTTTCACGTTCACAAGTGAAGGAGGGATTTAGCATGGCGAGATATAAACCGCTTGCAAAGAAGCTTAGGCTTGCAAAAGCTGGTAAGCAGAATAGAAGGATTCCCGTCTGGGTAATCGTCAAAACAAACAGGAAGGTTATGAGCCACCCCAAGAGGAGATACTGGAGGAGGACAAAGCTTAAGGAGTGATGAGCTATGGCGGAGGAGAAGGTTTATACAGTCCCCATTAAGAAGATCAAAAAGATTGTCCCGAGATGGAAGAGAGCTCCAAGGGCAGTCAAGTTCGTTAAGGAATTCGTAGTGAGGCATACAAAGGCTCAGGAGGTTATAATCGGACAGGATGTAAATGAGAAGATCTGGGAGCGCGGCATTGAGAAGCCTCCGAGCAAGCTCAGGATCAAAGTAACCCTCGAAGAGAGGGAAGGTGAAGAGGGCAAGATCAAGGTTGCCGAAGTTCACCTCGCCTGATTTTAAATTTTCTTTGTGAGGGGAGATAATGCATATAGAAAGGCTTGATTTTGAAAATTCACCATACCTCGGAGTGTTTGGGTTAGTCACGGATAGGATAGCTCTTATTAGGGAAGGACTTCCAGGGAATAAGCTTGAAATCCTGGAGGAAGTTTTGAACGTTCCTTTAATTGAGACGAGCATTATGAAGTCTCGTATAATAGGGCTTCTGAGTGCAGGAAACTCCAAAGCAATTTTGACAACCTACTATGCTTGGGACCGTGAGCTGGAGTCGATTAGGAACTCCCTAAAGGAACTCGACATAGACATGCGCGTGGAGCCCATCATGACCTCACACACCGCACTCGGAAATTTAATACTAACAAATGACACTGCAGCTCTAGTCAGTCCAAAGTTCTCTAGGGAAGAAGTTAAGGTTATTGAGGATGTTCTCGATGTTGAAGTCGAGAGGGGCCTTATAGGAGAGTATCACGCTGTTGGAAGTGTGGGTGTAGTTACGAATAAAGGGGGGCTTGTGCACCCAGATGCGACTGAGGATGAACTTGAATGGCTTGAAGACCTTTTCAAAGTTGAAGTTTATGTTGGAACCGCCAATATGGGAGTACCCTTTGTCGGCTCATGCATGCTGGCAAACTCAAAGGGTGTTGTCGTCGGGTCTCTGACTACGGGGCCCGAGATAGTCAAGATTGAAGAAGCACTTGGATTTTTGAGGTGAGAGGGATGGAAGTCAAGGTCTTTAGGATTAAGGGAGCTTTTGAAAAGAACGGAAAGAGGGAAGAGTTCACAAAGGAGTACAGGGGAGTAAGGGCAGAGGATGTCAAGGAGCTTGTGTACTCGGTAATCGGGAGCAAGCACGGCGTTAAAAGGAACAAGGTATGGATCGAGAGCGTCGAAGAGATAAAGCCAGAGGAAGCGGAAGATCCCATAGTTAGAAAGCTCAGCCTCTAGCTCTCTTTTATTTTCCCGTTTTGGGGTGTTTGGTTTTATAGGGTGCATAGTGTTTGGTTTTACATAAAACCCTTCTTAAAAATTAAAAATCTTTAAAAGTGCTCCTTCTTAATTGAACTGGGTGATGGATATGGGTGAGGAAGCACTTCAAAAGTTGGCTTATGAATATCAGCTTCTGCAGGCTCAGGCTCAACTTCTAAGTCAGAATCTTGAGCTATTGACCCTTGGGATGAATGAATTCAGTGCAGTCAAGGACACATTGGAAGAGCTTAAAAAGGTTGAGGAGGAAAATCCCGAGATACTGGTTCCCATAGGTGCGGGCTCATTCCTGAAGGGCAAAATTATGGACAAAAGGAGTGCTATAGTCAGCATTGGCGCCGGTTATGCCATGGAGAAGAGCATTGACGATGCAATAGCATACCTGAACGAAAGAATAAAGGAGTATGAGGATGCTATAAGGAAGACCCAGGAGTCACTTCAAAAAATCGAGCGCAAACTTCAGGATTTGGCAGTTCAAGCCCAAAAACTCCAAAGAGAGCAGGCAATGCAGTTCAAAGCCCCCAAGAAGTGATCATTTGATTTGAATCGCTTTGAAATTACGGATTTTCCTATATTTTACATCTACTTTGAAATCGGCTTCGTCTTTTAATTCCCTTTTAATTCCCAATTCAATGCAGAATCTTAGCTTGAAGCTTCCATGTCCATCCACCGCTTTTTTGATGCCCATTGTCTCCAGAAGCTTCCGGGGTTCTAGAAGCATGGGGTGGGTGATTATGAGAAGAGGTTCGGTTAGAGATGTGTGGCTGAACTCCATGATCCTCTTTGTTTCCAGTATGCATCTCTCAACCCTCTCATCGTTCGCTCCAATGATTTCCACCTTGGCTCTTTTGGCTTTTCTAAATTCCAGGGCCTGTATGTATCCTTTGAAGCAGTTCTCCCCCGGCTCCACTATGAGTTCTGCAAAATCTTCATCTCCTATGATCCTCAGGCTCCTCTTTGAGAACTTGAATTCATAACTTGGAAAAGTGTACAGCAGTAAAACATTTTTAAAATGTCCCTCTTTTATCCTGAAGCCCGGAAGTTTGACTTTACCCTCTCCCTTTTCGTTCAGGATTATCCTGAACGGTCTGGGGATTATTCTCGCCCTCTCTCCCTCAAAGCTCTCTTCGGGCGTGAAGCTCTTTGAAACCATGTATCTAAAGCCCCTTCCTCCGAGACGCCAGCTCGCCCTTAGATTGAGAAATCCCCTCTCGATTTTCAAGGGCACTAATTATTTCGTCCCCAACTATCTTCAACCCGTTTGAGATGGCTTCAACCTTCTTCAAGTTCTTCCATTTAATGTACCAGATCAGTGCCATCATGAAAACAGGAATCCCAATGGCAACTGCAATTATCACGAATCCACCATTCATTGGTGCCCTCCCACAGCATGGATTTAAAATTTCATCATCTTATACCAATCTATGGTTTTCAAAAGCCCCTCTTCAAGTGTGTACTTGGGCTCAAAGCCGAGCCTTTTAATTTCCTCTATATCCGCCTGGCTGTGCCTTATGTCCCCCGGTCTCGGCTTGTCGAAGAATATGGGGCTCTCAGATCCTGCGGCATCTATTATCTTTAGGGCAAGCTCCAGAATTGTCGTCCTTTCGCCCCGGGCAACGTTGAAAATCCTCCCGTTTGCCCTCTCCTTCTCCGCAGCCAATACGTTTGCCATAACAACATCCCTAACATATATGAAATCCCTGGTCTGCTTTCCATCTCCGTAGATAATTAGAGGTTCTCCTCTAAGGGCCCTGTTGATGAAGATGCTTATGACTCCTGCATATTGGTTGTATCCCTGCCTCTCGCCGAAGACATTGAAGTACCTCAGGCAGACACTTGGAACTCCGTAGAGTTCGTAAAAAACCCTGCAGTAATATTCACCGGAAACTTTTGTTATTCCGTAGGGCGATAAGGGCTTGGGCTTTTCACTTTCTCTTAGGGGCAGGCTCTTATTGTCCCCATAAACCGCCGCGGAGGAGGCAAAGATGAGCTTTCCATTCCCCTCGGCTAGAGCCCTCAGAATGTTGAGCGTCCCGAGCACGTTTATTTCCTCCGTGAGCATGGGATTCTCCACGCTTTCGACGACGCTTACTAGGGCAGCCTCATGAAAGACATAATCGGCCTGGGAGATTACATCGGCAATGCTCTCATAGTCCCTGATGTCCGCCCTAATGAACTCAACTCCTTCGGGAATGTTCTCCTCCCTTCCGGTATACAGGTTATCTATTATCACAACTTCATTACTCCTTCCAAGCTCCTCGGCTATGTGGGAACCTATGAAACCCGCTCCACCGGTGACCACTACAAGCTTGTTCTTCATGGTGCATCAAAAAAAGTATGACGGAGGGTTTAAATCAATTTTCATGGCACTCAGGATAACAGGACACCAATAATACGCTGCTGCAGTATTACCCTCACCTTACTAACTCTCACAGTATGAATAAACAAAAAGAGAGGTCAGGGCTTTATGGGAGGTCTGAATTTGTAGCCATAGAGTATCAATCCATCCTCTTCGAACTCCCTTATCTTCCTCGTAACCATCTCGACTTCCATTCCAAAGTCTATCTGGTTTTCATCGACATCCGTGAGCTGTGCCAGCACTATGGGACCTTCTTCAAGCTCTATTAGAGCCAAAGGATACGGCCTGAAGTACTCAAATCCGCTGGGTGGGTTTCTAACTATCGTCCAGCTCAAAACCTTTCCTTTTCCGCTCAATTGAACATCTTCCATCTCTCTGCTTCCGCATTTAGGGCAAACCTGCCTCGGAGGGAAGTAGATTTCCCCGCATTCCTTGCATTTGGTCCCAACCATGCGGTATTTCTCCTTAAAATGCCTCCAATAACGGGCAACCTGCATAGGTCTCCCCATTTCAGACCCTCCTTAAAATGTTGATTGTTATGTTCGAACCCGTTCCGCCTATGTTCTGGGTCAAAGCGACCTCCGGGTCGGGTACTTGGTTTGGAGCTTCCTCTCTAAGCTGCCACACCGCTTCTATTGTTTGATACACTCCCGTTGCACCTACGGGATGTCCCCTTGATTTCAATCCTCCGAGGGTTTGTATTGGGTAATCTCCATCAATAGCTATTTGACCTTCAACAGCAAGCTGGGCTCCTTTTCCTTTTTCTGCAGCTCCTATAGCTTCAAGGCTCAATGCAGCCATTATAGTAAATGCATCGTGAATCTCAAAGAGGTCTATATCTTTCACGGTGATTCCAGCCATCTTATAAGCCCTCTCCGCCGCAACCTTTGCAGCCTTTAGTGTGAGGAGATCCTCCCTGTTTGCAAGGTTTATGGTATCAATCGCCCTTCCAATTCCGGCAACTTCTACCATCTTTGCCTTGTCCACAAATTCTCTGGCTTTCTCTTCTGTGGTTATTATCACCGCAGCCGCTCCATCACATACCGGAGAAGCATCAAAGAGCTTTATTGGGTCCGCTATGTAGGGGCTCTTTAAGACAGTCTCAAGCTTGATCGGCCTCTTAAACATTGCATAGGGATTCTTTGCACCATTTGCGTGTGCGTTGACAGAGAAATGGGCTAAGTCTTCCTCTGTGTATCCATATTCCTTCATGTAATAGCGCATTACGAGCGCGTTTAATGCCACGAAGCTTGCTCCATGGAATAGCTCGTACTCTCCATCCGCTGCATAGCCGAGGTATCTTGTGGCATCGGTTGCCCATGCATCCGTCATCTTTTCCACTCCAATAACGGCTACGACATCTTCCAAGCCACTCATAACGGCTTTTACACCTTCTTGAACAGCCGCCCCACCGCTTGCACATGCAGCCTCGATTTTAACGGCGGGTATGTTTCCCAAGCCTGCAAAATCAGCTATTAAAGCCCCGAGGTTTTCCTGCTCTATGAATGAGCCTGAAGCCATATTTCCAACATAAAGGGAGTCAACCCTGTCAACTCCGGCATCCTCCATGGCGTTGAGCAAAGCTTCAACGGCCATATCCCTCAAGCTCGTCCTCCAGTGCTCTCCAACAGGGACGGCACCAACACCTATGATAACGGCTTTCCTCATTTTAATCACCTCATAAAATGTATTTGCTCCTGTGCTTTGCATATAAAGCGTAATCTATGTACTTCTTTCTGTTCACGTAATCCATGGTCTTTGGAGCTAGATCGCGCTTTTCCTCGATAGCATCTTGAACCACGAGGGAGAAAGCATCGCTTCCGGCTCCGCTTCCAAAGCTAACCCAGAGAATCCTGTCTCCCGGCTTCGCAATGTCCAAAACTGCGCTGATTCCCACCAAAGTTGCACCGCTGTACGTGTTCCCTATTATCCCGCTTAGCAGTCCGGGAAGGACCTTCTCCTTTGGAATGCCCAAAATCTTGGCAACTGTAAGCGGGAATTTAACGTTTGGCTGGTGGAACACGGCATAATCAAAATCGCTTGGAGAATAGTTGAGTTCTTCCATCAAGCCTTTGGCGGCGCTTATTATCTGATGGAAGTAAGCGGGTTCTCCTGTAAATCTATTTCCGTGTCTTGGATAATGTTCGTGCTGTCTCCTCCAGAAGTCAGGTGTGTCCGTTACATATGAATAGCTCCCTTCAAAATAAGCCAGCGTTTCACTATCCTTCTCTCCCACTATGTAAGCGGCTCCACCTGCGGAAGCCGTAAATTCCAGATGATCCCCGGGTCTTCCTTGAGAAGTATCGGCTCCTATTGCCATTGCATACTTAGCCATTCCGCTTCCAACAAACCCTATGCTTGCTTGGAGTGCCTCTGTTCCTGCCTTACATGCGAACTCAAAATCCGCTGCGTCCAAATCCGGTGTGGCGCCTATAGCCTCTGCGATCACAGTCGCACTTGGCTTCACGGCATAGGGCTTTGATTCGGTTCCAAACCATAGAGCTCTAATCTCCTTGGGGTCTATTTGAGCCCTCTTTAGGGCATTCCTTGCAGCCTCAATTCCTATGGTTATGGCATCCTCATCCAGATTGTTTACGGATTTTTCCTGGATTGGAAAGCTGTTAACTCCCCAAACCCTTCCAATTTCCTCTGCTTTTATGCGGTACATGGGCACGTAGGCTCCATAACCAACAATACCAACTTCTTTATTTGGTTTCAGCAGTTTTTCCATCGGCATCACCTTGTTAGTTCATAAGAGTTAAATTTCAAACGTTCCTTGATGGATAAAGCGGGTTATTATAAAAGCCTTTCGGTGAAAGTAAAAGGAGAATTCGTCGATTAACGATAGAAAGGGCTAAAAACCTTGTTCACAAATATCCATTGGTGAACATTTATGAAGTATGAGATTTTGCATAGACCGAGCTTTAGTTTGGTTGAAGTTGAACTTGAGGATGGGGAAACCGTGCAGGCAGAAGCCGGAGCAATGGTACACATGAGCCCCAACATAAAGCTTGAAACAAAGGCCAAAGGGGGAATTTTTGGAGCATTAAAAAGATCGATGCTTGCCGGTGAAAGCTTCTTTATAAACAAATTCAGGGCTGAAGGTGGAAGAGGTGTTGTGGGATTTGCACCCCCATACATGGGAGATATAGAAGTCTTTGAGCTTGATGGGACATTATATGCTCAGAGTGGTGCATTTCTCGCCAGCTCTGAAAATGTGGACATAAATACAAAATGGGGTGGAGCTAAGACCTTCTTCGGAAGGGAGGGACTTTTCTTGCTCAAGATGACGGGAAGAGGGACAGTATTCCTCTCGAGTTTTGGTGCGGTTTATAAGAAGGAGCTTCATAACGAGAGATTTATAATAGATACAGGGCATCTAGTTGCATTCAGTGAAGGACTTGACTTTAAAATCAAACGTGTTGGAGGGCTAAAGAGTACACTCTTCAGCGGGGAAGGGTTGGTAGCAGAATTCTATGGTACGGGAACACTTTACATACAAACAAGGAGCCTGGACAGCTTTTTAAGCTGGATTATCCCCTATTTGCCCAAAGGAGATTGATTCTCCTTTTAAATTAATTTAAAAGGAAGAGAAATGAACTCATGGTTTTCTGACAACGATTAGAGCGTGGTCCTTTTCGTAGGGTTCAAGGGATATGCGCTCGACTATTTCGAAATATTCTCCTAGCTCCTTCTCCACTTCATTGAAAACCTGCTCCGGAGGTTTTGTAACATCGATGCTCCTGCTCTTGATGGAGATCATGCCATAGCCACCGCTCTTTAGATATGCCTTTGCATTATCCACCAGGATTTTTGCCTGTGTTGGCTGGGCAACATCCTCAAATATAACATCCACCTTGCTCACAAGTGCCCTGTATTCTTCAGGCTTTGTAGCATCTCCAAGTATTGGAATTATGTTCTTTCTCTCATAGACCAAGGGTACGAGCTCCCTGAGAACGCGAGGAGAGAATTCCACACCGAATATCATCCCATCCCATCCAACGATGTCGCTAACGTGCGAAGCTGTGGTTCCGCTCGCAATTCCCAAGTAGAGTATCCTCTTTCCGGGTTTTATTGGAAAGTTCTTCAGTCCCTTCAATATTGCAGCTCCAAGCTTTGAGCGTCTTGGATTCCAGATTCTGTATTCCTCCTTGTTCCAGTTTATAACCCGCTCACCGTAAACTTTCTGTCCCGGAACGAGGTTCTTTGTGGCTATCCTTTCGGTTCCATCATCCTCAATCACGACATAGACACCGGGGAATTTGTGCTTTTTAACGTTCATCTAATTCACCCCCTCTCCTTCTTTTTCTTCTTTTTCCTGCTCTTCTTCTTTTCTTTCCCTTTGAATTTCTTCCCTTTCTCCTTCTTGCTCTTGAACTTCCTGCCTTTTTTCTCCTTCTTTGGCTTTGGTTTTTCCTTGCGTTTTGGTGGGTTTGGATACTTCTCCTTAATCTCCTTTATTCTTGCTTCAATCTCATTTCTAAGCTCCTCTGCAATATATTCACCCGAGAAGTAGTCCACTCTTGCGGCGATAGCCAATTTTCCTGCTAAGGCTCTAGCTATTTTTCCGCGCTGCCACCATGGTGAGCGATTTACATCAGGATACTGATAGAGTATGCCGTGTTTCGGGGGTTTTGCTCCACTTCTCAAATGTCTAAAAAGAGCTTTTTCTGCACCCAGGACCTGTATCGTCGATGCAGGCATTATTGCAAGCTCCTTCAATCCTCCTGCCAGGCTTATCAAGCGTGCCCCAAGCTTTGCCCCCACAATAGCCTTCACGTTTGGTGCCACATCGTCCATAGCCATCTCTATGTAATCCTCAATTTCCTCTCTAAGCTTGTATAACCTGTCTATCTCTTCGGCAAGATCGCGAATTGCTCTTATATCCTTCTCATCCATCCATGCTCCCATTGATTTCTCAGCAGCTTCCAATATCCTCTTAAATTTCTCCTCGCTGAATCTGAGCTCTTCCATGCTTGTCTCGCTTAGGTTATCCCGTCTACCGATGAGCTTAACGAATGTTACGAACTGCTGGTGTTTTGGCAGCAGTTCATCTAGCTCGGGGAAGTGAAGGGTGTACCACTCTCTCAAACGCGCAACCAAGAGATTTATGACCTTGTCAATATCATCGAGTGCTTCTATTGCCTGGATTACCATTTTATCTCTTGCACCACTCTGCTCTTGAATACCGAGCCTTGTGAGTGCCACACCAACTTCGAAGTACTTCTCGAACCATTCATCTCCCAAGAACTCACGTGGGTTCTTCCTTAGAGTCTCTCCCGCAGGATTTGGAAATTTATAATCGGTATTTATCCCGGTTTCGGCTTTAACTTTTCTAGCCAGTTCTTGATGCTCAAAAATGAGCTCATTAAAACCCTTTTTCATGAGTTCTTCTGCAAGATTTATAAGTTCTTCCACGGGTTTTCCCTTGAGGAGCTTCTCCAAACTCTTCTCTGGAGCCTCAAACTCTCTCTTTGCAATGAGGTTTCCCTGCTCATCAAAGGCATAAATCCCCTGAACGTTTTCGCTTATGTATGCTTTCATAAACATCACCTTCTCATTTTTCGCTAAAGAAATATAAAAGGGTTGGCTTTTAAAGGTTGCATGCTGTTAAGGTGTGTTAAATTTCTGAGACTACGAGATGAGTGAGCAATTCTTAAATATTCCTTTAATAGATGGGGTGAAGTGGGAAAGCTCAAAATCAAAGAGGCGTTTGTTCTGACGTTCGCTCAAGACGTTTACAGGGGAAAAGAGGCAAAGAACGGGAAAGGAGTGATTGCATACCTTCTCAATCTACGGGACAGTGAGGAAGGAAAACACCTTGAGGCACTTCTTTAATCCTCCCAGGGCTCCGTGTACCTAAGAGCCCATCCAAACTCCTCTTTTAAGATATCTATCGATGCATAGGGCGGTATAACTCCTTTCTCGGTTATTATAACATCCACATATTCCGGTGGTGTCACATCGAATGCAGGGTTCTTAACAATTATATTTTTTGGCCATGTTTTGAGTTCTTCCTTCGGGACGACTTCATATGGATCCCTCTCTTCTATCTCCACGAGTTGTCCCAAAAGAGTTTCGGGATGGAATTTATAGGTCTCCGCCGCAGTCATGACCCAGACTCTATGCTCCTTAGCCGTTAGGGCAATTAACGCCGTTCCTATCTTGTTTATAACGGCACCGTTGGCGGTGATGGAATCGGCTCCCATAACGACCTTATCGGTCATCTTCATATAATGTCTCGCGGCTCCATCTACCACATATATAACGGGGATTCCGGCTTCAGCGAGCTGTTTGGCCGTAATCTTTCCCTGATAACGGGGCCTTGTCTCAGTTACAATCACCTTTATGTCTTTTCCCTGCTCCCAAGCCTTCTTCATAACTCCAATCGCTGCCGTTGAATGACAGTGCGTCATTATAATATCCCCATCCTCAATTCTCTTGGCTCCAAATTCTGCTATTTTTCTCTTAGCATTCTCTGAATTGTGAATAAATTCTTTGGCGGAGTTTATGGTGATGAATTTAAGGTGCTCGAGGTCAGCTCCGGTTTGATAGGCAAGCTTCACCCTGTGCATTACATACCTCAGAGCGTTGGGTAATGAAACCGCAGTCGGTCTTGTATGATACAAAATCCTCGATACCTCCTTCATTTCTCCCCAAAATTCATCTTCACTCTTTGCTTTGCTCTTCTCTGCCTGCAACTGCAGTGCCAAAGCTGCTGAGCGTGCTATCTTTCCCGCTCCGCGGATTTCCATGGTTTTTATCTTCTCAGCTATTTCCAAAACTTCTCTAATCAGCACTTCGCATACCTCCTTTTTTCGTATCTTTTAATTTTGTTTTTAGGTTTTATATACTTCACTGTGTCTGGCCATTTTTAAACATTGGTGAACTCATATAAACGTTGGTGTACTTAAAATATTGACAATGGATATCTTTACAAATAATAACCCCATTTACGACCAATGCCGAAAGCTTTATATTTAATTGCCACGAAGTTTCAAATGTATAAAATTATGCCCGTGTTCAAACTTGTTCAATTAGGGGGTAATTGCGATGGAAGAAAGATTGAAGGGAAAATTGGAAGCTCCAACTCTAAATTATGAGGAATATTTCTCCCAAAAAGCTCTTGGAATGAAAGCTTCGGAAATTAGGGAATTGTTAAAGCTCGTTGAAAGCTCGGAGATTATTTCTCTAGCTGGTGGTCTCCCAAATCCAGAGACTTTCCCCAAAGATATCATAACAGAACTTGCCAAAAAGGCAGTGCAGGAGCATGGAGACGCCGCCCTCCAGTATGGAACTACGAAGGGATACACACCTCTTAGACTCGAAATTGCGGAGATGCTCAGAAAGAGATACGATATTCCCATTTCAAAAGTAGATATCATGATAACGAGCGGTTCTCAGCAGGGTCTGGATTTAGTAGGAAGGGTCTTCATAGATCCGGGAGACATGATAGTCGTTGAGGCTCCCACGTACCTAGCTGCGATTCAATCCTTCAAATACTATGAACCCCAGTTTATCCAGATCCCTCTGGACGATGAGGGAATGCGTGTTGATCTTCTAGAAGAAAAACTCAGGGAACTCAAGGCACAAGGAAAGAAGATAAAGTTCGTTTACACAATACCAACATTCCAGAATCCCGGTGGAGTTACGATGAGCATCGAGAGAAGGAAAAGGCTTCTAGAGCTCGCTAGCGAATATGACTTCTTGATTATTGAGGATGGTCCCTACAATGAGCTCAGATACAGAGGAGAGGACGTCCCGCCGATTAAAGCTCTTGACACCGAGGGGAGGGTTCTCTATTTGGGTACGTTCTCAAAGATACTTGCTCCAGGATTCAGGGTCGCATGGGTAGCCGGAGAACCCCACTTCATAAGGAAGCTCGAAATAGCTAAGCAAGGAATAGACCTATGTACGAACGTTATAAGCCAGGTTATAGCAATGGAGTACATGAAAGGAGGATATCTGGATGAGCAGATTCCGAAGATCAGAGCTTTCTATAAACCCAAGCTTGAGATAATGCTCAGAGCACTCGAAGAGTACATGCCGGAAGGAGTTAAATGGACCAAACCCGAGGGCGGAATGTTCGTATGGGTCACCCTGCCGGAGGGAATCGACACAAAGGCGATGTTCGAGAAGGCAGTTTCAAGGGGAGTGGCTTACGTTCCTGGTGAAGCCTTCTTCGCCGACAGAAGCGTGAAGAACACAATGCGTCTCAACTTCACATATGTAGACGACGAGAAGATTGTTGAGGGTATAAAGAGGCTTGCAGAGGTCATAAAAGAAGAACTGAAAGCCTGATCTCTCTTTTTTTATTCTATGTGAAGGTCATTATCAAATCCCCCTTTTCTCAGGTAGCCTATCCTGTTTAGCATGCCTTTTTTATATTCATAGATTAAGGGTACTCCCGTCGGTATGTTCAGCTTTAGAACCTGCTCTTTCGTCAACCCTTCGATGTGCATAACAATGGAGCGCAGGCTGTTTCCATGGGCACTCACCAGAACATTTTTGCCTTTTTCAAGCTCAGGCATAATTTTCCCCTTAAAATAAGGGACAGTCCTTGCTGCCGTGTCTTTTAGACTCTCCCCACCGGGCGGTGCTATGTCATAGCTTCTTCTCCACAGAAGAACCTGCTCCTTTCCGTAAACTTTCCTCGCATAGTCTTTGTTCCATCCCTGAAGCCTTCCATAGTAGCGCTCATTCAGATGCCAGCTTTTATAAACGGGTATATATTTTTTCCCATGTTCCCCGTAAACAATACCCCATTCTTTCATTCTGCCGTCATTGTGGACTATCTTTGGAACTCCCGAGTTGTTTTTACTCATAACGAGCATGACAGTTTGAATTGCCCTAACGAGCTCGGATGTGAATATAACATCGAATTTGTAATCTTTTAAAAGGTCTCCCGCATTTAATGCCTCCTCTATCCCCCTGTCACTCAGGGGCACATCGATCCATCCCGTGAAGAGATTCATCTTATTCCACAGGCTCTCACCGTGCCTTACCAAAACGAGTCTGCTCATTAGGTTCACCTAATAAAATTAAAAGGGAGAATTTAAAAAGTTATGGTCACACAATCCATACTGTCAGGATAATCTTGGGGTGTAGTTTTGGTCTCTTTTGCATTATCATAACCACCCCAACGATATCACACAACATCCTTTCTGGACTTTGCCCTTCCCTTCTTAAATCTCTCTTGGATTTCCTCGTAATACTTTATGATATCTTCGTCCACGCTCGGTCCCACTTTCTTCAGCGCCACTTCGAAATCTTCCTTTGTAACCTCTATCTTATCTCTGAGTTCCTCGATTTTCATTCCTGCCTTTATCAATCCCCCTTTGATGCCCCTTCTCATCGCAGTCATGGCAGCTTCCCTAACAAGTGCCTCTATGTCAGCTCCGGTATATCCTTTTGTCTTCCTTGCAAGCTCTTCTAGGCTAACGTTCTTTGCTAGCGGTACTCTTCTTGTGTGGACTTTGAGAATTTCCAACCTGGCTTTTTCATCAGGCGCAGGAACAAGAATCAACCTATCAAACCTACCAGGCCTCAACAAAGCAGGATCCAAAATATCAGGCCTATTAGTCGCAGCAACAACCACAACCCCACTATTCTCCTCAATACCATCCA
>NZ_JBMXHE010000110.1:0-7859 GCF_053987695.1 Palaeococcus sp. (in: euryarchaeotes) | reverse complement strand
CAAGAGCTATCAGATAGTTTGAGTGATTTCTTGCAAAATGGAGGAGGTTTAAATCCCTCTGGGTTGATACACTTCCCGTTACTATCGCAACATCGAAACTCCCGTGCTCTTTAAAGCTTGAAGCCATGTGGAATTCTTTTATCTCATAGAATTCGAGCAGGTCAAAGAACTTCTCGTAGAGGAAGAGAATGTTCAGTGCACAGCCCCCACAACCGGTCAGCTCAAAAACACCAAGCTTAAGCATCATATCAACCCCCTCGTGGATAGGGCATCCCAGTATGTGAAGACGGGGCCGTCCTTGCACACGTATTTTATTGATGTGCTCGTTCCAACGATGCAGTGCCCGCACTTACCCACACCGCACCTCATGCGTCTCTCAAGGGTCATGTAAATTCTTCCAGGGGATAATTTTCTATCAAGAAGCTCCCTTATGACGAACTTGTACATCACAGGAGGACCGCATATTAAGGCGTAGGTGTTGTTAACGTCAAATTCCTCCCCACGGAAGAGGTCTGTAACAACTCCACGACAGACCTTCGGTGAGTAACCCTTCTCCAGATAGATGCAGGAGGGGCTCTCCACCTCGTAGGCGAGCTTTGCTGTGCAGTTCATCGCTTCCCCATGCTTGAGGAGGTGCGTGATTTCATCCCTGAAGAGTATATCCTCATAGCTCTTTGTTCCATAGAAGAGGTATATGTGTTCGTATTTTCCGCTGTCGATGGCATACCAGAGCACCGAGCGCAGGGGCGCCATTCCAAGGCCGCCCGCCACAAGAACGAGATTTGCACCCTCCATATCCTCCATAGGGAAGCCGTTCCCGTAGGGGCCGCGGATTCCGACTATGTCCCCTTCCTTAAGCGTGTGCATGTGCTTCGTCATTCTGCCAGCCCTTCTAATACAGAGCTGGAAATAACCTTCTCTGGTAGGAGTGGAGCAGAGGCTTATTGGGAACTCCCCAAAGCCCCTTATGTCAACTATAACGAACTGCCCGGGTTTGTATTTGAAGTTTCTGTTGATTTCCGGATCAACAAAGCGGAGCGTGAAGAGCTTTTCCCTTGGCGTGAGATCTTTTACTTCTAAAATCCTTGCGTCATGGGTTTGGAACGTCATTTTAACGCCTCCCTAACTTCATCTAAAACCTTAACATGCTCTATCTTAGCTGGACAGAACTCGTCACATCTTCCACAGCCCACGCAATTGAATCCCGACTCAGGATCAAAGTAGTTTTTGCAGTAGTAGCGGTGCCTGAATCTGTCTAAGCGCGTGGGTCTAAAGTTATGTCCCCCAGCCACTAAGCCGTGGCTTTCCATGAAGCAGGAGTCATAACGTCTAACTCTTACTGCTTCATAGGCGTTTATCCAGAGATCGCACACTTCATAGCATCTGCACGTTGGACAAACCATATTGCAGTTGCCACAGCCTAGGCAGATTCTCTCATATTTTTTCCACACTGGACTGTCAAATGCCAAATCGAGAATATCTGCTAAGCTCTCTTTATTTAAAGATCGTTTAAAAGCATTAGCTCTCTTCTCTTCAAATTCTCTAAAGTGATGGAAGTCTTCTTCGCTCACGTTCTCAAAAAGCTCCTCGTTTTCCCACGCTATCTCGTGTCCCTTTACGCTACCTACCCTTACAAGCCAGCCATCGGGAAGCTCATGTAAAAACAAGTCAAAGCCGTGCATGGCAAAATCTGTTCCTAGGCTTTTGCAGAAGCAGTATTCATCTGGCATACAGCTTATTCCAACTATCACGGTATTTTCACGCCTTGCCTTGTAATATGGATCCTCTGGTTCACTGAGGTAGACCTTATCGAGTATCTGAAGCCCGTGTATATCGCATGAGTGAACTCCAAAGAGGACTGTTTTCTCGACTTCGTTCTCCACTATCCACCCGCCTTCTTTGAGTTTAAGCATTTCATCCTTGGGTTTTACGAAAAACTTTTTTGGAGGCAGCATGGTTCGAGTGTAGTTTAAGGAAATTTCGTCCAGATCATCCACCTTTTTGAAAGAATGGATGTTTCCCTGCTTCACTGGGCCATATACCTTGCCCCATCCCTTCAGGGACTTGAAAAACTCCTCAAAATTTTCCTCTGGAAGCTTTACATATCTCAAAGTTACCACCAACCCGAAGGGTTCTCCATTTTATGTTTGTAAAAGGGGGGAATTTAAGGATTTTTTAAACACATGGTGGACAACCAAATGTTACAAACATATACTTTGGCGTACATTTATAAACATTGACGTAGATAAAGAGTACGAAGATGGTGGGTGATGGTTATGAACCTGAAGCTGGACTACATCTATAATTATGAGCCGAATCCGAGCTCTCTGATACCTCTACTGCAGAAAACACAGGAAAACTTCGGCTATCTTCCAAGAGAAGCTCTAGAAGAAATTTCCAGATATTTAAAAGTTCCTTTAACCCGGGTCTATGGTGTCGCAACATTCTATGCTCAGTTTCGATTCGAACCTCTGGGCAAATATGTGGTAAGGATATGTCATGGAACAGCTTGTCACGTCAACGGTGCTGTCAACATTTCCCAAGCAATTAAGGAGGAAGTGGGGATAGAAGAAGGGCAGACAACTGAGGATGGTCTCATAACCCTTGAGAGAGTTGCATGCCTTGGTTGCTGCAGCCTGGCACCCGTGATAATGATAAACGACAAGGTCTTCGGCAAACTCACGCCCGAGAAGGTCAGGAAGCTGATGAAGAAGCTCAAGGAGGGGAAGCTCGATGTCTGAAATCAAGGCCATAGCGGTCGGTATGAACTCCTGTGGCATTGCCGCGGGGGCAAAGGAGACATATGAAGCAATTAAAAAGGAGCTTGAGAAGAGGAACCTCGATGTCAAGCTCAAGATAGTTGGCTGTGTCGGCATGTGCTACAGGGAGCCGTTAGTTGATATAATCACCGACGAGAAGATAATCACATACGGCCATGTCGACTCCAAGAAGGTTCCGAAAATCATAGAGGAGCACGTTATAAAGGGGAATCCGATTGATGAGTGGATAGTGAAGAAGGACTGGTGGGAAAATGGTGAGAGGAAGACGTGGGATGTTGATGGCTACTTCTCAAAACAGAAAAAGATAGTTCTGGAAAACAGTGGTTACATAAACCCCGAAGATATCGATGAGTATATCGCCGTTAGAGGCTATGAAGGACTTAAAAAAGCTCTTAAGATGCAGCCTGAGGAGATAATAGAGATAATTACGAAATCGGGGCTTAGGGGAAGAGGAGGAGCCGGATTCCCCACAGGATTAAAGTGGAAATTCGCCAGGCAGGCGAAGGGTGATGAGAAGTACATAGTATGCAACGCCGATGAGGGAGATCCAGGAGCCTTTATGGACAGGAATGTCTTGGAAGGAGATCCACACCGCGTCATAGAGGGCATGATAATTGGAGCATATGCTATAGGAGCCACTAAAGGTTTCATCTATGTAAGAGCGGAGTATCCACTTGCAATAAGGCGTCTTAGAATTGCTCTCAAGCAGGCGAGGGAGAAAGGCTTCCTCGGTGAGAACATTCTTGGAAGTGGTTTTTCCTTTGATATCAAGATTAAAGAGGGAGCAGGAGCCTTTGTCTGTGGGGAAGAAACCGCATTAATCGCGTCCATTGAAGGCAAGAGGGGAATGCCGAGACCCAGACCGCCTTATCCGGCTCAAAAAGGTCTCTTTGGAAAACCGACCAACATAAACAACGTTGAAACCTGGGCAAACGTTCCATGGATAATCCGGCATGGATGGGAAGCTTATGCTTCTCTGGGCACAGAGAAAAGCAAGGGAACCAAGGTGTTTGCGCTCTCGGGGAAGATAAAACACGGAGGAAATGTCGAAGTTCCCATGGGAATAACTCTTAGAGAGATTTTATATGAGATTGGTGGTGGAACCAAGACGGGCAAGAAGATTAAGGCTGTTCAGCTCGGCGGGCCTTCAGGTGGCTGCATTCCTGAGTATCTCTTCGATACGCCCGTTGACTACGAGAGCGTCACTGCAACCGGTGCAATCATGGGGAGCGGTGGAATGGTGGTCATGGACGAGGACACGTGCATGGTGGACGTTGCAAAGTTTTTCTTGGATTTTACGGTAAAAGAATCCTGTGGAAAATGCACTTTCTGCCGTCTCGGGACGAAGAGGATGTGGGAAATCCTGGATAAGATAACCAAGGGTGAAGGGACGATGGAGGATGTAAAGGAGCTCGAAACACTTGCTCCTATGGTAAAAACAGGATCTCTGTGTGGCCTCGGCCAAACAGCGCCAAATCCCGTTTTAACCACGCTCCGCTATTTCAGAGATGAGTACCTGGCACACGTGAAGGATAAGAGATGTCCCGCCAAGGTGTGCAAGCCCCTCATAAAGTACGTCATAATAGCGGATAAATGCACTGGATGCACGGCATGTGCTATATTCTGCCCTGTTAAAGCCATAAGCGGGGAGAAACTTAAGCCTCACGTAATTGACCAGGAGGCATGCATAAAGTGTGGAACCTGTTATAATGTGTGCAGATTCGATGCCATAAAAATAGTGGACGCCTATGAGGGTGATTGAAATGGTCAGGATCATTGTGAATGGTAAGGAAATGGAGGTTTCCGGAGATAAGACACTCCTTCAGGTTCTCAGGGAGAAAGGAGAGCATATCCCGGGTATGTGCTATGATTTCGAGCTTGACCCATACGGCTCGTGCCGCCTCTGTCTCGTAGAAACACCGAGAGGAGTGACAACTTCATGCACCCTTAAACCCATGGAAGGGCTTGAGGTTGAGACCCTAAATGAGAAGATCATAGAGATGAGAAAAACCGCCCTTGAGTTAATGCTCTCGGATCACTATGGGGATTGTATAGGGCCCTGTCAGGATGGATGTCCAGCACACAGTGATGTGCAAGGATATCTTGCACTTATAGCAATGGGCAAGTATCATGAAGCCGTGAAGCTCATGAAGGAGAAGTACATTCTTCCCGCGGTTCTTGGAAGGGTTTGTCCCGCTTTCTGTGAAGATGCATGCCGGAGGAATCTTGTGGACGAGCCTCTCGCAATAAGACAGCTTAAGCGTTTTGCTGCTGATTATGACCTTGAGAATGGTCCATGGATGCCCGAAATACCCCCTTCAACAGGAAAGAGAATAGCCGTCGTTGGTGGTGGACCCGCCGGATTATCATGTGCCTACTATTTGAGGAGGATGGGGCATGATGTTACGATAATAGAAGCCATGCCAGAACTCGGTGGAATGATGCGCTATGGAATCCCCCCTTACAGGCTTCCTAAGGATGTCTTGGACAGGGACATTGCCACGGTGATCAATACGGGCATCGAGATAAAAACTGGCTGTGCTCTTGGTAAAGACATTACATTAGAGGAACTTAGAGAAAAATATGACGCGGTCTTTTTAGGTGTTGGAGCTTGGAAGGGCAGAAAGATGGGCATAGATGGTGAGGATTTAAATGGTGTTATGCAGGGAATTGAGTTTTTGAGAAAGGTCAATATGGGCGAGAAGGTAAGGCTTGGCGAACGCGTCATAGTCGTTGGGGGTGGAAACACTGCGATGGACGTTGCGCGCACTGCACTAAGGCTCGGGGCAAAGGTTACCATTGTCTACAGACGCTCAAGGGAAGAAATGCCCGCTAATCCGAGGGAAGTCGAGGAGGCGGAAGAGGAAGGCGTTGAATTCATGTTTCTCACAAATCCCGTTAAAATACATGGGAAGGATAAGGTTGAGAAAGTTGAATTGATCAAAATGAAGCTTGGAGAGCCCGATGCAAGTGGAAGAAGGAGACCCATACCAATAGAAGGTTCGAACTTCCTGATTGAGGCTGACAATGTGATCCTCGCCATTGGACAGTACTGTGATGAAACCTTTTTAAAGTCTCTTGGCATTGAGGCAAAGCGTGGAAAAGCCCTTGTGGATGATATAACTCTCCAAACTAACATTGAAGGAGTTTTTGCCGCTGGGGATCTTGTTTTGGGTCCCTCAACAGTTATAGAAAGCATAGCAACCGGAAGAAGAGCAGCTCTGATGATAGACCTATATCTCAAGGGTAAGCTTGAAAAAGCAAGAGATGTCCTTCTTGAGCCTTCAAAGCATGTAAACGATGTTGTGAACGATGATGATCTCTACAGAGTGCTCTTTGATTTGAAGCCCTATAACCACTGGAAGGATGTGACGGAGAAGGACTATGAACATGTAGAGAGGAAACCGCGGGTTAAAACGAGACTCAGACCTGTCGAAGAGAGAATTAAGGGATTCATTGAGGTTGAGGAGACTCTAAGAGAAGAGGAAGTTCTGGAGGAGGCAAAGAGATGTATGAGCTGTGGATGTATGGAGGTCTTCAGATGCAAGCTCAGGGAATATGCCACACTCTATGGTGCGAAGCAGGACAGGTTCAAAGGAGAGATTAACAAGTTCGAGATTGACGACACACATCCAAATGTTGCTCTGGACAACAACAAGTGTGTTCTTTGCGGCAGATGTGTCAATTTAACCCAAGAAATAATCGGGGAGGGAGCCCTGGATTATCTCTTCAGGGGGTTCAAGGCTAGGATTTCACCGCCTCTTGGAGAATCGCTTGGAGATATGAATGGTATTTTCATAGGGGATATGATCGACGTCTGTCCAACTGGAGCAATAAGCGAAAAACTGCCCTTCATAAAGCCAGGCCCCTGGAAAACGAGAGCTGTAAAGACGGTCTGCAATGGATGCTCCCTCGCATGTGAAATGAACATCGAAGTGTACAATGACATGCTGGTCAGGGCTTCTTCAAGGGCCGGATGGAATAATGGGCACATATGTGACATAGGACGCTTTAGAAGACCCTGGGCTGAGGATCTCGCATCCCCGCTCTTAAATGGTAAGAACGTGGGATGGGAGGAAGCTAAGGCATTCATAGAGGGTCAAGAAGATATTGCCCTTATCCTAACGCCCGAACTGACAAATGAGGAGATTGCTTACTTCAAGAAACTTGCGGAGGAAAGAGGCTTCAAACTTGGAGCCTTTGTTAAGGAAGGAATTTCCACCGCCACGCTTGAGGACATACAGAAAGCCAGAAAGGTTCTCTTAAAGGCTGATCTTGAGAGGTATCCTTATTTGAAGGTGCTCCTGAAGGGCAAGGAGTTTGTTGAGGAAGGTTACGATGTGGCAATAATTGAAGCTCCCGCAGAGCCTCTGGAGGTTCCTACCCTCATACTGCACGAGGGCGTTAATGAGGTAGGACTGCTAAAGCTTGGAGTTAAGGGAATTCCTAAGGCAAGGGCTTATGTGGTTATAGGAAAACCCAGAGAAGAGCTTGAGGGTGAGATTTTGATCCTTCCTTCCGGGCTTTGGGCCGAGAAGGAGGGGACGGTAATTAATGCATTTAACATGGAGCTTAAAGTTGGTAGAGCCAGAGAGCCAAAGTACAGTGTAAAAGACGTATTTTCTCTTTGATTTTTTTCTTTTATGGGGTGGTCTAATGGAGTTTTTTGAGGTTGTTAAAAAGAGGAGGAGCATAAGACTCTTTCTTGAGAGGCGGGTTCCCGAGGAATATACCAAGAAAATACTCGAAGCAGCTTTTTATTCCCCAAGTTCCATGAATAGAAGACCATGGCATTTCATAGTTGTTGAGGACAGGGAACTCATAAAAAGGCTCTCTCAAACAAGGGGAGGACTTGGGTTTCTGGAAAATGCACCTCTTGCCATAGCGGTATGTGGTGATGAGGAAATAAGTGAGTCATGGGTGTTTGATGCGTCCATAGCAGCAGAGCACATTCAGCTAGCGGCCACTGCTCTTGGTCTTGGTGCCTGCTGGGGGCATGTTTTGGATAGGGCTCACAACAGGGAAAAGAGCGCCGAGGAATATGTCAGAGAGCTTCTTGGAATTCCTGAAAACATAAGA
>NZ_JBMXHE010000109.1:0-11772 GCF_053987695.1 Palaeococcus sp. (in: euryarchaeotes) | reverse complement strand
TTCTATTTTTCTGCTTCACTTTTCGTATTGCATCAAATAAATGTACATTTGTTTTTCTTGGATAGACTTTATCCAAAGACCAAATCCTCACTAATGCAATGCCCGCATTAACCCTAAAGAGGCCATTCAAGAGGCGGTATGATTTTCTTTTCATGATACCTCACTCAACGCTCTCTTGTTTCTTATAACATTTAAATTTTGCTGGGAGTTTATACGTACTGTTAGGATAAGCAGTAGGGTTTGAATTTCTGATGATTCTTCAGAAAAAGAAGCCATCTTGCCTACCCTGGTGGTGATGCCCCGTTTTCCTGACAGTATCAAGAAGCCAACAAAAAAATTAATAACGTTTTCTTTTCAATTTTCCTTACAAGGTGTGAGAAATGGCTGCGAAAGTTAAGAATTCGGAAGGTGTGAAGCTTCTCATTAATGAGGTTGCGAAGGCTGTTGGTGTTTCTCCTAAAGAGCTTATTGGATATTATGAGTGGAAGGCTAACTTGAAGAAGCTTAAGACTAAGAAGATAAGTAAGAAGGAGGCGTTAGAATTCCTTAAGTCTCAGGAAGGTAAAAGAAAGATAAGTGAGGAGGAGGCTGTTAGGATTTATTATGAGGCTAAGGAAGAAGTCAGGAGATGGAGAGAAATCGAGAGAAAACTCAAAAAGCTCGGTTTAGAGTAGTCGTTGATACTTCAGTTTTAATTGCTGGTGCAATTTCTACTAAAGGATATGCTTTTGATCTTCTAAAATTATTAGTTAAAGGCAATGTTGTTAATTATGCTTCCTCGAGAACACTTCATGAGTACAAGGCTAAAATGCAATCCAAGAAGGTTCTCAAGCACTTGTCTATGGATGAAGCAATGAAATACTTTGAAATCATGCTAACATTTTCTAAGAGGATTTCCATTAAAAAGAGCTTCCAGAAAAATAAGCACATTAAGGAGCTCGTGAAAGATGAAAAAGATATTCCGTTTCTCGATGTTGCTTATAATGCTAAAGCCGAGTTTTTGATAACTTATGACAGGAGGCATTTGCTTAAAATCAGAGATAAAACGAGAAGATTCAAGCTGAATTCTCGTGAGTTCTATATTTTAACATCAAAAGAATTCATTAAAGAGTTTTATGAATCAAACAAAAAGAAAAAGCGTTAAGGTATTGGCAAAGCTTTTTTAGCTCATCAACCAAAGTAATAATAGATCCTAACGGCATTCTGAAAATTTTGTCTGTAATTTCTACCACCGACGCTTTTTGGTGCTCTGCTTGATACTGTCGGGATAGCTGGGACATCACCTACTGAAGCCATTCAGTTACATCACCGACATTTAAACCTAATGCCCTACTGCTTATCCTGACAGATGGATTCTATATACCGAAAGCTTTTTAACCAGCCCCGGTGCATAGGTATTGCGAGCGCGGGGGTGCCCGAGCCTGGCCAAAGGGGACGGACTTAAGATCCGTTGCCGAAGGGCTACGCGGGTTCGAATCCCGTCCCCCGCACCAAAAGGGCATTTCTAAAATCATCAGTTCAGCTTGCCCATAAGATCCAAAGCTGCTGCTTCTACCATTATTTTCCATATCCTTTCGTCGTAAGGAGGATGCATTTCCATGAATACCTTTTTCTGCTTTCTCTCGATTTTTGGTTCGATTCCCGGTAAAACGTTTTCCTTCACTTTAATCCTCAAATCTTCGTAGTAACTGAGTTCCTCCAAGGCATCCTTTAAATCAAAGGGTCTCTCAAGAACATATAGTGCAGCTTTATCCGCCATGAATTCCCTCTTCTTGAAGAATCTCACCCTCTGATGTTCATATGCCAGAAGGAGGATTAAGGATACGAGAATTGCCCTTAAATTAAATGAAAAGAGTGTTAACATGCTCAATGTAATCATCCAGTATCTCCCATAAGATATCAGTGGAAATAGAAGTGTATCCTTGTTTTTAATGTGACCTATCTCATGTGCTACAACACCCAGAATCTCATTTTCCTGGAGAACCTCAAACAAGCCCAGGGATAGGACTATGGAATCTTTAAACGAATATGCATTTGGGATATAATCCTCTAGAATATAAACCTTGGGAGTTTTTATTTTCGCCCTGTTCGCCATCCTGGCAACGGAATCATAGAGCCACGGCATGTCTTCATATTTTAAGGGGGTATGTATTTTGTCAAGGCTTCTCTTTGTTACCCATAAATAGAGAACCATTAAGCAAAGTGTGGCTAGAAAGACCCCAACTAATCCAATGCGTCCAAGATACAGCACAACCAGGAGCAGTTGGACAAAGGCAATTAACCGTAGCATTTCAATCACTTCTTAATCTTGGAAAGATACGCAAATGTGGCTTCCTTGAAATTGGCCATCAGTGCATCGAAGATACTCTCTACGACTTTCTGCTCGAATTCCTCCTTAGTCGTTGTAATTTTATACACATAACGCATCCCACCCCTTCCCTTGCTGACTTCTCTCTCTAGAAGTCCTCTTTCACAGAGACGATTCATTAAAATGCTGACAGTTGAGCGCCTTAAATCGGGATGCTTTTCCTTCATTTTCTCGTAGACCTCTCCTGCTGTTGCTACCTTGGCATCCCACATGTATCCCATTATTTCCGCTTCCAAGGGAGGTAGAACTGCCTTCAATCCTTCTTCTGTAAGCTTAAATTCGTGGGGTTCCATTGAGCCCATAGCCATCCCTCACAATTATCTTGGTCAAACCCTCAAATAAAGTTTCCGGCAACATTTATAAAATTAAGGTTTGTAGTTTTAGTAGGTGGGAAGATGGTAGAGATAGTTCTTGACCCAGAAAAAGCAGAGAGGGTAAAAAAAATCAGGCCCACTAAGGATGAATATTTCATGCTCATAGCAAAGCTTGTTGGTTTGAGGGCTACATGCCCCCGTTTGAGAGTTGGTGCTGTAGCTGTTAAGGATGGCTATATTTTAGCAACAGGATATAATGGCGCTCCAAGGGGTATGGATCATTGTATCGATGTGGGATGCCTCATAGTTGATGGTCACTGTCACAGAGCTGTTCATGCGGAGCAGAACGTCATAGCAATGGCAGCACGAAAGGGTATAAGCCTAGAGGGTGCCACGCTCTACGTTACACACTTCCCGTGTGATATATGCTTCAAGCTTCTCCTCAATGCGGGTATAAAGGAGATAGTCTATGAAGAAATGTACCCCAACGAAGCCACGGATGTGCTCCTGAGAGAAGCCCAAGAGAAAGGAATAGTAAGGATAAGACAGTTCAAAGTTCCAGAAGACAGAGTTAAGCTCTTTTTAAGTGAACTTTTTGATTAACCCTTTTTCTCGATTTTTTCAAGCTTTTCGTTTATCTCCTCGAGTTCGATGGCAATTTTTCTCGTTAGCTCCGTTATCTCCCTCTCAGCCCGGTCAACATTCATGTATATTCTGAAGAGGAGCAAGTAGGCAAATCCAATTGATACAACAAAGAGAGCATCTAAGCCCCTTCCAAGCCCGAGGAGGTTTTTAATTGTCACTGAAAGCTCCAATGGCTTTAATGCAATTACGAACATTATCAACAGAAGTGTTTCCCAAGAAAGGAATTCCCTCCAGTCGAATTCTTTCCTTACATATTTCCCTATCACATAAAGCGCTAGGGCGACTAAAACTATTATTGTTACATACTGTATTGCCAGCATTTCCATCACCTCATCTTATCAAAAAGTAGATTTAAAGCTATTTTAACTCCTTCCAAAACGTTTGTTCCTTTTTTAGCGGCGTAATCAGTATAAACAGCTTTTATTGGGACTTCTTCAATTCTACATCCCCTGCTTGCCACTTCAATTATTATCTCGCTTGAGACGGCATATCTATCACATGTTATCCGTATTTTTGAGGCACACTCTCTATTGAAACATCTGAGTCCGCTTTGAGAGTCGCTCACATACATTCTGGCAAAAAACGCTGTGATACCATCGAGGATGAGATTTCCAAAGCGCTTAATGAAAGGCATCTCCTTTATATCTCCTTTTAACCTTGAGCCCACTGCAAAATCCGCTTTTCCTTCGGCAACGGGCTTCATGACTCTGAGGGCATCGCCAACCAAGTGCTGTCCATCGGCGTCGAACGTTATTATTATCTCTGCTCCTTTTTTAAGCGCGTAAATTATTCCGGTTCCAAGAGCACCCCCGAGCCCTCTGTTAACGATGTGAGTCAGCACATGAACGCCGCTTTTACGGGCAATCTCTCTCGTTCGATCCACACTCCCATCGTTAACAACAACTATGTGTTCCGGTTTAAAATACAATTTCAAACTGGAAAGAACCTCTCCAAGGGTTCTCTCCTCGTTATATGCAGGTACAACCACGTAGGTCTTTAACAGTCTTCTGAAAAGAGATAAAGCCTCTTTCATTGTTGGAACTTCAAATGTTGGCTTCTCCTCGATTTTAAAGCTCATTCTCCCGCTCTCATGAGAGGTTATTAAAAGGCTTAGTGTTCCGGCTCTTTTTGCGGGCACTATATCATAGCCGTGATCTCCGATCACAATCGCCTTTGTAGGGGGGATTTTGAAATGTTCTAAAACTCTCTTAACATGCATCTCATTTGGCTTAACCTCATCCTTTGCGACATCGCTTCTCGTGAGAATAAAATCGAAATATTTCTTGATACCATGCATGTTCAGGGCCTTCGTGGCAGCTCTCCTGCAGCTCCGGGTCATAAGGGCAATTTTAATACCCTCCTCCTTTAGAAATTCCAGGAATTCTCTGGAGCCATCAAAAAGAAAGCTCTCATCCACACGTTCTTCTTCCAAGTCCTCCAGGATTTTTTGGAGCTCTTCAGGTTTTCTATTCGTTTCCTCCGCAATCCTGAAGAGGTTTTCGTACATAGGGGTTAAATCTCCGATCGTTTCCTTGGGGATGCCCATATCAAGCAACCTTTTCTTGAGTTCTTCTTTTATCTGGTGGAAGTCCTTCGGAGCCCCTATTAGGGTCCCATCGAGGTCGAAAATTGCTAGTCTTATATCCATGCTCTCCACCTTGGTTGCTCCTCTAGATTTCATATGGGGGTAGCCTCTTTAACTTTATCGCTTCCACCGAAGGGTTTATTTATGCTCGTTCATTTTTTCTTTGGGGGATGGAATGGACGCAACAATTCCATTTGCAGGCTTCTTGATATCACTCTTTCTCACTCCCTACATAGCTCGCCTCATGAAAAAGGCGGGAATAGTGGGAAGAGACGTGCACAAACCGGAGAAGCCTGAAGTACCAGAAATGGGAGGCATAGCCCTTCTGATATCACTTGCCATGTCCCTCGGGCTGAGCCCGAGCGAAGTCATATCAAAGGCGGTTCTCACGGCTCTCCTCTTTGGTTTAACAGGGATTCTTGATGATCTAACGGTTTTAAAGCAGTCCCATAAAGTTTTATTATGTCTCATAATGTCAATCCCGATCCTATCTCTTCCCTTAGATCATACCTTAAATCTCTTCGGATTGGCTGTGGATATCGGATTGGCTTACCCGGTTTTTGCAATTCTGTTCATAACGGCATCCGCAAACCTCGTAAACATGCTGGCAGGCTTTAATGGACTTGAAGTGGGAACCTCCTCAATAGCCCTGCTCTCTCTGGCACTTATCACGAAAGGGGATGCCCAGATGCTAGCTCTCGCAGGGTTAGGAGCCTCTTTAGGCTTTCTCTGGTGGAATAGATACCCAGCAAAGGTTTTTCCAGGGGATGTGGGCACTCTAAGTCTGGGCGCTTTAATAGGAGTGATAGGGATTCTGGGAAAAGTTGAGGTTTACGCCGCTATTCTTTTGATACCCCATGCGGTGGATTTCCTCCTCAAGATGAGGATAAGATTTCGGGGAAAGGCAATGGGGAGGACGGAAATTCTAGAGGATGGGACACTAAAAGCACCACCCTACCTGAGTTTCCTGGGGTTAATAATGAGAGCAAAAAGGGTTAAAGAGTGGCAGCTCGTATCTATAGTTTGGCTTCTTGAACTTGCTCTTGGGATGTTTGTTTTTCTCCTTCATCTATGACCTTAACCATCCCGAATCCAAAGCGTGTCTTATCGCCAAAGCCGTTCTCGTAACCAAACTTCAGTATCTCCTCGCTTCCGTAGTAGCGGAAAACCATAAGAGAACCCCTGTAGAAAACATCCCTAACCTTTATGCGCACGGGCTTATGCTTTATAACCTCTAACGTGAACTCCTTATCCCTCGGCATCTCCCCAACGAGCTCCGAATAGCGCATTAACATAATCTTTCTAAGTTTCTCATGGAAAAGGCTGTCCGTTGGATACAGATCCCATATCTTCATCCTGTCCTCTTCCAGTTTTATTGTCCTGACCACTATGGGGCTCAGTGTGGAGAGAAGAGATCCTTCTTTAAATTCCGGCTCCTTTAAGACTTTTACCTTCTCAACAAAGAGCCTGACATCCTCTATTGTCATTATCGGGTTGTCCATGAAGCCCTCTACTATTGCTCTTATGACGTCGGGCATGAAGGAAGACACGTAGAGGCATACATCGTCAGAGAGTATTTTAATCCCTTTCTCTGGGATCAGCTTTCGAGAACGTACCATGATACGGGAAAATGTGAAATAATCAGAAGGTGTCGTCTTGGTCATCTCAGCTACGTCGGGAGAGGATATCTCTATTTTATTGATGAGTTCACTGTAAACGTCATAATTGTAATTGAAAGGCAGGATAGCCCCTTTATTTTCAGGCTTAAACTTTATTTCTACCCTCATGCACCAGCTCCCTCCGAATTTAACATTATAACTTTATAGCGCTTCACATTAATAAGCGTTTCGTGTGAAACGATATTACAATACCCGGATGTTAAAATGACCCAAATATTTATAACCTGTAAGAGGGTTTTAAAAAATGGGCGATTACATGTGAAATTCGGGTTCTCGAGGATAGTGTTAAAAGCACTTCTAACAAATTATATATGGAGGTGCGAGAATGTCAGTTGAAGATGAAATAAAATTTGAGAGGGACGAAACTTACGATGACTACATAACCTATTTAAAAAGGAGAATAAGACAGCTCGAACTCCAAGTGAGAACACTCGAGGCGGATAAGGAGAGGCTTGAGAGAGAGCTTTCCCGTCTGAGGATGGAGATGTCAAGGATGAGGCAGCCCCCTGCTTTTGCAGGAACCCTTTTAGAAATGCTCGATGAAGAGAGAGCAATAGTGCAGAACTTTAATGGACCGCGTTTTGTTGTGAGGATAGCACCATGGATAGAAAGGGAGAAACTAAAACCGGGTTCAAGGGTCGCTCTGGACCAGAGGACAATGGCGGTGATTGAGCTCCTTCCATCACAGAAGGATCCGAGCGTTCTTGGTTTTGAAGTCATTGATAAACCGATGGTCTCATATAAGGACATAGGAGGATTGAAGAAGCAGGTGCAGGAGCTTAGAGAAGCCGTTGAGCTTCCATTAAAGCATCCAAAACTCTTTGAGAAAGTTGGCATAGACCCTCCAAAGGGGGTTCTCCTATACGGTCCTCCGGGATGCGGGAAGACCCTGATGGCAAAGGCACTTGCAAATGAAGTTCATGCGACATTCATTAAAGTCGTAGGAAGCGAGCTCGTTAGAAAATACATCGGAGAAGGAGCGAGGCTCGTGAGCGAGCTCTTTGAGCTTGCACGTGAGAAGGCGCCAACTGTTGTTTTCATAGATGAAATTGATGCAATTGGGGCAAAGAGAATGGATGAAACGACAGGTGGCGAGAGAGAAGTTAACAGGACTCTGATGCAGCTTCTGGCAGAGCTCGATGGATTCGACCCAAGAGGCAATGTTAAGGTGATTGCAGCTACAAACAGACCGGATATACTCGATCCGGCGCTTTTAAGACCCGGAAGGTTTGATAGGCTTATAGAAGTCCCGCTTCCAAACTTCACGGGGAGGCTTGAAATACTCAAAGTTCATACAAGGAGAATGAACCTCAAGGATGTGGACATCAAAGCGATAGCGGAGATGACAGAGGGGGCGAGCGGTGCAGACCTCAAAGCCATTGCAACGGAGGCAGGAATGTTTGCAATAAGGTCAAGGAGAAGCTATATAACCCACGAGGACTTCCTAAAGGCTGTGGATAAGGTTCTGGGTGGAGAGCAAAAGCTGGCACAGCAGATAGCCATGCATGAAGTTATGTACGGGTGATTTCCCCATTTTTACCCTTTTCTAGGACTATTATTCCAACGGATGACGGGAATAGCGTAGAAGGCTTTCCCATATCCCATTTTGTCTATAAGCATGCCAAGTACATAGGGCCCTGCTGTGGCGCCAAAAGGAAGGATAGAATATCAATGCATAGGGAAGCAATAAAGATGTCATCAAAGCCCTGCCTGGGCATTGTTTATTCCGAGTTCGCCCTTTATAATTGGTATCAGGGGAGAAATGGCCATCCTGTGTGCATATTTTCATGGCACAAATTATGAGCTGAGCGTTTAAAAATATATCTAACCACCACATGATTTAAAAGATGGAGAACAATCTAATGCCGGGAGCGAAAATGGTAAGTAAGATGCTGGCTCTGGAGGTCTATCCAAATCTCAAGGATGTAGACTTCAAAATCCTCAGGGCAGTGGAGCTCAACATGAGGTACTATGAGTGGGTTCCCCTAGAGGTTATTGCGAGATTTGCGAGAATGGAGCTGGATAGTGTTTCTCACAGACTTGGAAAACTCGATAACTGGAGCTTGGTCATTAGAAGAAGCGATATAGGTTACATCGGATATCAGCTTACCATTCACGGTTATGATGCCCTCGCGATAAGGGCCCTTGCAAGGAAAGGCATTATCAGAGGTTTGAGCTCAACCCAGATAGGGGTGGGCAAAGAAGCCGATGTTTACGTGGCTCTAACACCCCAGGATGAGAGGATAGCCGTGAAGTTCAACAGGATCGGGTTGAGGACAAGCTTTACGAGGATCAAGCTTTATAGAAGAGAATTCATCGACAAAAGGCACATTTCCTGGCTTTATGTCTCGCGGCTGGTCGCGGAGAGGGAATACGAGGCTCTCAGGCTGCTCTCTTCTATAGCCAAAGTTCCGAAGCCAATAGCATGGAACAGGCATGTTGTGGCAATGGAACTCATAGATGGAGTGGAGCTTGTGGAGCTTAGGGATAGCGACCTGAGCAGAGGGGAAGCGGAAAGGATTTTGGATAGTGTCCTCGAAGAGTATAAGAAGATTGTAAAATTTGGGATTATCCATTCGGATTTAAGCTTCTACAACATTGTCCTGCGGAACAGCGGTGATATTTTGATAATCGATTGGCCCCAATATGTGACGACATCTTTTCCCCAAGCGGAATACTATCTGGAGAGAGACTTAAGGGTGTTGCTAAATTCTTTTGAAAGAAAATGGCGCATTAAAAGGAATTGGGGGACGATTTGGGAGGAGTTCAGAAAGGCTATGCATGAAAGCCTTCGAGAGTAAAGCTAATATACCTCAAAGGAGGATTAGAGATAGGAGGGGCAAAAAATGAACCGTACGGATAAGAGGAGCTATCTATCACAACTTTTCAGAGAGGCTTACGAACATCTCAGCCACAGAGAGATAGAGGAGGCAAAGCGAAAGTTCGATAGAATAATGGAGCTCTCAAAGGATGAATTCCCGGATATATACTTTGAAGCATGCTTCATGGTGGGTGAGATCTTCTTTGAGGAGAACAACTACAAGGGATGCGTGAAGTGTGCGCTCAGAGCAATAAAAAATGCCCCGACTAAGGAGCTCTATGAGATGGGTATAAGCAGGCTCAAGGACATAATCTACGTCCTCAATCAGCAGGGCTCCCTTAATTTGCTCGGTGAGGACATGGACACAACACTCGCTCTCCTCGAAGATGACGAAGAGCTCTATGCCTTTGCAAAAGCGCTTGTGGAGCTTGCCAGAGGAAACGTGGATTCGGCGGAGGAGTGGAACAGCAGGATAAAAACCAAAAGCCTTAGAGATATTCTGGAGCGTCTAACCGAATCTTCTTAAAGTTTCTTTAGCATACCCTTTCTTTGGCTTAAAGGGGAAATTGTAAGGTTCTTCACCCGGCTTCTCGTTGTAGTAGGGCCTGTTGCATCCAGGACATCCGTGGGTCATGAATGCATTCTCCTTTAGAAGCTTCTCCAGTTCCTCCCTGGGAATTCCAAATCCTACTAAACGTCCATTCTTTTCAAATTCGAAATTTTCCACCCTCTGAAGCTTGTTCTCAATCAAATACTGTCCTATCTGGAGCATTCTATATCTCTGCAGGCTTGGTGGTTTTCCATGTTCCAGACGCGTTCCTTTAATGGGGGTGAATGCAAATAGAGAGACATCCGCACCCATATCATAAGCCCTCTGGACACTTGTTAAAAACTCAAAATCGCTCTCTCCAAGTCCTGCTATCAGGTGAATGAAAGCCCTCCCCTCTCCAAAAATCTCGATCACATCTCTCGCAAACTTCCACATTTCATCCCATGTGTAGAGGGAATCCTTTATCTCAGGATAGAGTCTCTCGCTCGCCACGTCCACGCCCACACCTATGTAATCTACCCCCAGTTCCTTAAACTTCTCCAGGTATTCCACCTCCACAGGAGTGATGGATAAAGAAATCGGCAGATTTGATGTTCTAAGGACATCTAAAACCCTGAGTGTATCTTCCTTCAGATTCGGGTAATCAACAGTTTGAAGGCATATCCTCGCAAATCTGCCCTCCTTTAGGTGCCTCAAAACCTCCTCGAGTTCGAAGAGGGGCCATGTGATCCTAGAAAGCTTCTTTAAATCTGCCCTGCTCTCTCTTGCCTGAGGGCAGAAGGCACAGTTGTTCCGGCATCTCCCCTCATGATGAAGCATTAAATAAGCGGTAGTGGGTCTGGCAAGCATTTTAGCCTTCAATAATCCCATTGCTATCGCTGTACCATAGGAAACCCTTATCAGCATTGAACCACCATAGGGGGTCTGGCCAAGGAAATAAAAATCTTTGGGATATTTTTATATTCCCTAGATATGAGCTTTAATCAGAGGTGAGTGAGATGAAGTTCATGCCTGCGGATAGACCCCAAACTGAGGAAGGCTACCAGTATCATATAGCATGCAAGCCCGGAGATGTATCTAGATATGTGCTTTTACCCGGAGACCCGGATAGAGTTCCAAAAATAAGTGCTCTCTGGGACGAGGCTAAAGAGATAGCGTATCACAGAGAATACAGAACCCACACGGGGAGATACAAAGGGGTGCCCATTAGCGTGGTTTCAACGGGAATTGGAGCACCTTCAACGGCAATTGCAATAGAGGAGCTCGCAGCCATTGGGGCGGACACATTTATAAGGGTAGGCTCCACGGGAGCAATTCAACCCGGGATGGAGATAGGAGATTTGATTATCGCAAAGGCTGCTGTTAGGCTTGAAGGAACCTCAAAACAGTATGTTAGAGTGGAGTACCCGGCAAGCGCCGATTATGAAGTGACCTTGGCATTGATTGAGGCCGCTGAGAGCTTGGGGATGCGCTACCACGTTGGAATAACGGCTTCAACGGATAGTTTCTATGTTGGTCAGGCGAGACCTGGATTGAAGGGGTACTTCCCGAGCATGGCCAGGGATTTAATTGATGACTTGAGGCAAGCCAATGTTACAAACTTCGAGATGGAAGCTGCCACAATCTACACCCTAGCCAGCATATATGGGTTGAGAGCAGGATGTGTGTGTGCGGTCTTTGCCAACAGAATAACAAATGAGTTCGGCACCAAGGGGGAGAGAGAAGCGGCAATTGTTGCAAACGAAGCCGTTAAAATCCTCCATGAGTGGGATGAAGAAAAGGAAAGAAAAGGTAAGAGGTACTGGTTTCC
>NZ_JBMXHE010000108.1:0-17369 GCF_053987695.1 Palaeococcus sp. (in: euryarchaeotes) | reverse complement strand
TTAAAACGCCTGGCAGATAGATTTGAACAGCTCTGAAATTTTTCTATTTTTCTTCTATTCGACAGCAGAGTGTTTTCACATGAAAATTTTTGGAGGACATATATCTTACACTAGGTGTTTTGGTTGGTGTTGTTTTGAGTTTGTAAAGGGGTACTCAAGAAACTTAAAACCATTCAGTCACAATATGTAGATGAGCCTAAGGGGCACGAAGGAACGCTGAATATGGGGGGTAACTTAGGGGGCACGAAGGATGTCAGAAAAATAACAGAACCGTGCCCCCAGATGGAAAGGTTTTTAAAAGGGGAATGGGTTGCAGTTTGACCATTCTGGTATCTTTCGGCCTTCCCCTTTACCCCTTCACTTCAGCAAGATGTCAGGAACTTGGGGGTTAGCGTAAAGGGCACGAAGGAACGCTGAAAACTCCGCTTCGGTAATCCTTTAGAAAGCTGGTAAGCAGTGTTTACTTCAAAAACCAGAATTATTCTGAAAGAATGCTGAATATGGGGGTAACTTAGGGGGCACGAAGGATGTCAGGAAAACAACAGAACGTGCCCCCAGATGGAAAGGTTTTTAAATCCCCTTCATTAAGCACCCTTGGGAAAGGGCTTTGCCCAATGAATCCCGCTAATGAAGGAAAGAGGTGGGAGGAAAATGGTAACATTTAAGGTAGTGATTTCAGACCCTAAGAGTGGAGTGGCTAAGCAGATAGAGATTAGCGATAAGAAAGCCGAGGCTCTGATAGGATTGAAGATAGGGGACACATTTGATGCGAGCCTCTTGGGTGTCAAGCTCAATGAGGTATTGGGCGTTGAGGTACCGGAGAACGTTAAGCTGAAAATCACGGGCGGAACTGATAAGGATGGCTTCCCCATGAGGCCTGATGTGCACGGCCCAAGGAAGATAAGGATTCTAGTTTCGAGGGGCCCGGGATTCAGGCCAAAGGATAAGGGTGAGAGAAGGAAGAAAACAGTCAGGGGTAACACTATAAGCCCGGAAATCATGCAAATCAACACCAAAATAGTTTATGAGGAGTGATATCTCCTCACCATCTACTTTCTGCTTGCTCTATTTTCGAGGGTTTTTAGGTTGATAAGGCAACATTAATAAACACATGTTCTGTTCTATAGTTAGAGAGGTGGTGGAGATGGCAAAAAAGAAGTTTAAACAGGCTGAGGTTAATATTGGGATGGTAGGTCATGTTGATCACGGTAAAACGACACTCACCAAGGCTTTGACCGGGATCTGGGCTGATACCCACAGTGAGGAGCTTAGAAGGGGTATCACGATTAAGATAGGCTTTGCAGATGCGGAGATTAGGAAATGTCCGAGCTGTGGAAAATATTCGACTTCCCCAAAATGCCCTTACTGCGGTGCTGAAACCGAATTTGAGAGGAGGGTTTCTTTCATAGATGCTCCTGGTCACGAGGCTTTGATGACCACGATGCTCGCAGGTGCCTCCTTGATGGATGGAGCCATTCTGGTCATAGCAGCAAATGAGCCATGTCCAAAGCCCCAGACGAGGGAGCACTTGATGGCACTTCAAATAGTGGGCAACAGGAACATAATAATAGCTCAAAACAAAATCGAGCTCGTTGATAAGGAGAGAGCCCTTGAAAACTACAGGGAGATTAAGGAGTTCGTTAAAGGGACGGTGGCTGAAAATGCACCGATAATTCCCATATCGGCACTTCACGGTGCAAACGTTGATGTTTTGATGAAAGCCATTGAGGAGGTTATCCCAACCCGCAAGAGGGATCCAAGGAAATCTCCCAGAATGCTCGTTTTGAGGAGTTTTGATGTTAATAAGCCGGGAACAACACCGGAGAGGCTCATAGGTGGCGTGCTCGGGGGATCTATTATTCAAGGAAAACTCAAGGTGGGGGATGAAATAGAAATAAGACCGGGAATTCCCTATGAAGAGCATGGGAGAATTAGATATGAGCCGATAACAACGGAAATAGTATCCCTGCAGGCTGGGGGTAAGTTCGTTGATGAAGCCTTTCCCGGAGGTCTCGTTGGGGTTGGAACCAAGCTCGATCCCTATTTGACCAAGGGAGATTTGATGGCTGGCAATGTCGTAGGAAAGCCCGGTAAGCTGCCTCCTGTTTGGAACGAACTTCGCTTGGAGGTTCACCTCTTGGACAGAGTTGTTGGAACCGAGGAGGAGCTCAAAGTCGAGCCCATAAAAAGAAGGGAGATGCTTCTTTTGAACGTGGGAACCGCAAGGACTGTTGGTCTCGTCACCAACCTTGGAAAGGATGAGGTGGAGATAAAGCTTCAGATACCGATATGTGCAGAGCCAGGGGACAGGGTTGCAATAAGCAGGCAAGTGGGTTCGAGGTGGCGCCTCATTGGATATGGTCTTATTAAGGGGTGATTTTCTCATTTTCTGGTGATTTTTATGCCCAAGTTGGTGATCTTTGATACAAATTTTCTCCTTGTTCCGGGCCAGTTCGGGGTGGATGTTATAGGAGAGCTCCACCGCATTTTGGATGTTAAATTTGAAATAGGGATCCCCGATGTTGTGAGGCAGGAGCTTGAGGTTATTGAAAGGAAATCCCGCGGCAAAGATCTTTTGGCGATAAGGATGGCCAAATCCTTAATCGAGAGGTTTAATGTGGTAAAGCTCGGAAGATATGGTGAAAAGCCAACGGATGAGCTGATTTTGGAGTTCGCCCTGAAAATGCCTGACGTAATAGTGTGCACAAATGATAAGGGGCTTAGGAAAAAACTTAGAGAGAAGGGGATCCCCGTCATATACCTGCGGCAGAGGAAGATTTTGGTGCTTGAGGGAATGATAGATTAAGGATCCAAAGACTAAAAACTAGGAACTAAAAACTAAAACAGGACTAAATAACCGCTGGAATTCCCGGGATCCTCGGGAAGGGCTGCACCTCCGCTATATGTTTCGCTCCAACAATGTAACGAACGAGCCTCTCAACTCCGATGCCCGCACCTGCAGAGGGTTTTAATTTTCCTGCTTTTGCCACCTCTAGGTAAGGTTTGAAAGCTTCGAGACTTAATCCGCTGTCTTTAAGCTTCTTCACTATCCTCTCATACTGCCACTCCCTCTCACCACCGCTTGAAATCTCTCCAAAGCCTTCGGGCATTATAAGGTCGTAGTTTCTGAAATGTCCCTGATCTTCCCTGTCGTAAAACTCCCTTGAAATATCGACGATCCAGAAAGGTTCTCTCATAGCTTTGCTTGCTTTTTCATCGTCTCCATAAACTTCCTCTATCTCCTTCATTGTGAAGCGCTTGAAGGGGGATTTAACTTCTGGAATCTCCCTCTCTATTTCCCTCATTTCCGGTAGGGTTCTTACATAGTCAAACAAACCTGTTATAAGTTCCTCTATAAGGCTCATCACATCGTCCATGCTGGCATGAGCAATTTCAAAATCCAGCTGGGTGAACTCATAGGAGTGCCTTCCATCATCCCTATCCCTGTCCTCGAGCCGTATGTTTGGAGAAAGGATGAATATCTTTTCCAAGCCCATCCCGATTGCAAATTGTTTGTGGAGTATCATGCTATGCATGAGCTTTAATCTACTCCCATATGCCTCAATCTCAGGAGCTTTCATTTTTGCCGCTGCTGGGTCCGGCCATAGCGGATCCGTTATGGAGCTTAGCATGATCGGTAAGAGCCATCTAAACCCCTTTTTAACGAAGAATCCAGTCATATATTCGACGACCTTTGTCTGCACCCTCATTATGGGTTCTATATCCCTACTAATCAACTGAACCGCGTTCATGCTATCACCTGAGCATAAGTATATCTCAAGGTTTATGTCTTTTATGCGAAATTTCTTGTATTTTTGATAGAATTTTCTTTTTTTAGAGGACTATTTAATCAATATGACAAAATTTTGTTTCTATATTGACATTTTTTATTTTTTAAAATCTCCTTTGATTATTCCAGCTTGGTATACACCCACTTGAGCAATGGGGGTGTTATTATTGTCGTCACAAATACCATGAAAACAGCTATGGTGAGAATATCATCATTTGCAACTCCGCTCTTTATTGCTATTGCCAGCATTGCCAGCTCAACACCCATCCTTGGAATCATTCCCACACCGACCTTAATTGATTCCTGAAGATTGAAGCCTCCCAGATATGCCCCAAGACCGCATCCCAGTATCTTGCTCGCTATAGCCGTCATCGTATAGAGTACGGCAAAGAGCCCGGCATGGTAAACGTAGCTTATGTCTATGCTCATGCCAACCTCTACAAAGAATATGGGGATGAATAGTGTGTAACCAAGCGTGGAGAGCTTATCCATAACCTGCTTCCCATAATAGGTTTGCCCTATAACGAGCCCAGTCATGTAGGCACCTAAAATGGAGGCTATGTTCATCCTTTCGGCGAGAATTGCAAAGCTTATCGCTATGACAAGGGCAAATGCTGGAGTGCTCTCGGGAAGTTTTATTCTGCTCACCTGATGGAAGATTTTATCCATTAATGGAACGCCAAACTTTAAGAGGAGAAATAGGAAGCCTGCAACTTCCACTATAATCTCCAGGATGCTCAAGAGGTTCACATTTCCTTCCTTCAGAATTGAGATCACTATCGTTAGGACTAGGATACCAAGGACATCGTCTATGACGGCGGCTGCCAGGATGGCAACTCCTTCCCTTGCCCTAAGCTTTCTGAGTTCCATTAATACCCTCACGGTGATGCTAACACTCGTGGGTGTCATAATCGCACCCATAAGAAGGGCGTTCCTGATGGAGAAAAAGGGCAGGGCTATTAAAAAACCCATTATGAAAGATACGATGACTCCTATCGTTGCTATCAGCATGCTGGGCTTTCCAACCCGCTTAAACTCGTTTATATCGCTTTCAAGTCCGGCCAGAAAAAGAAGGAGGAGAACTCCCATATTGGAGAAAGCGTGTATAACCTCATCGCTCTTGAAGTATAAACCTATCAGAATGCCAGCCAGAATCTGTCCTAAAACGGTCGGCTGTTTTGCCCTCTCAAAGAGGTAACCAGCCGTTTTTGCTATGGCTAGCATTAGGGCTATGAGGAGTAAGTCTTCCATTATTACCGCCGTATTAAACGCTTACAATCCTGATTAGCCGGATTATGTCCTTAACTTCCAAAACTCCATGAACTTTCTTCTCTCTGTCTATTATCGGAAGATGATGCTTTCCGGTTTCCATCATTATCTTTATTGCCTGGTCGAGGGTATCCTCAATTCCTATGGTTATGGGTTTGGTTATCATTATGTCCTCCACACGGGAAGCCCTTGTGAGGGAATATCTCTTCAGTAGCCCCACTCCAATAACGGTATGTTTCTGAAAGGGAGCAAAAAACTTGAGCAAATCCTTCATCGTAACAAAACCTAGAAGTTTCCCTTCCTCATCGAGGACAACGGCAGAGGTTTCTTCTCCTCTAAGCTTATCAATCAAATCCACCAAACTGTCTTGGGGCTGAACTTTTAGAAATTCTGTGTCCATGACAATCCTAACCGGGACTTTGCCTATGTATCTTATATTGTGGCTCACTTCCTTTCTTCTTTCCAGCTGTAAATGTCTCCTTTTTCCGATTATGATCTGCATTTTCTTTTCTTTTGCACTGCTGGCTTTCTTAAGTCTTGGCATGCCCCTTTCCACATATATCCCCAATTTAATTATGCAAAGAAGATGTTTAAATACTTTTCCATTTGAAAGGGTGTTCATTTAAACCTTAAAAGAGTTTTTGGTGGTCCCGCGGCCCGGATTTGAACCGGGGACCTGCGGATCTACAGTCCGCCGCCACTCCCAGGCTAGGCTACCGCGGGACCTGAAGCCCGCCCGATAACTAATGATTAATGAGGGGTTTATAAATTTTTCTCCACCAATCTTTTCTTCATTGAGAAGATGTGATGATGGTGGGGCCGCCGGGATTCGAACCCGGGTCTCAGGCTCCCGAAGCCCAAAGGATGGACCAAGCTACCCCACGGCCCCATGTCCCACAGGAATTATGAGCAAATAAGGGTGTTATAAAGGTTGCGGAAGGAAAAGGTTATTAATTTATCCACTCCATTTCTCTGGGAGGGAGAGCATGAAGATATCAATCATAGTTCCAACTTATAATGAGCGTGATAACCTCAAGGAGCTCTTTGAGAGGATAAGCTCCTCTTTGAGAGGTAGAGATTTCGAGATAATCGTTGTTGATGACGATTCCCCGGACGGGACTTGGGAGAAAGCCCAAGAGCTCTCTCGACAATATCCGGTTCGTGTTTTGAGGAGAACGAAGGAGAGGGGACTATCTTCCGCGGTCATCAGGGGATTTGAGATTGCAGGGGGGGACATTTTTGTGGTCATGGATGCTGATCTGCAGCATCCCCCCGAAGTTATACCAAATCTCGTGGAAGCCATAGAGAAGGGAGCGGATGTTGCGGTGGCTTCCCGCTATGTAAAAGGGGGAAGAGTGGAGAACTGGTACTGGTACAGGAGGATAATATCCAAAGGAGCCATAATGATCGGACGGGTTGCCCTTCCGAAGATAAGAAATGTTAAAGATCCCGTGAGCGGCTTTTTTGCCCTCAAAAGAGAAGTTGTGGAGGATGTGGAGCTGAATCCCGTGGGTTTTAAGATACTTCTGGAAATTCTGATAAAGGGGAAATATGCCAATGTTGCGGAAGTTCCTTTCACATTCGGCTTGAGGAATGCCGGAGAGAGCAAGCTGGGACAGAAACAGATTTTTAACTATTTGAGGCACCTATGGCGGCTGATGCTCTGGGAAGGTGAGATTGACAGGCTGGTTAAGTTCTCCATCGTTGGGACAACGGGAATTGTAGTAAATGAGTTTTTCCTCTGGTTTTTTGTGAATTTCTTTGGAATGCATAAATTTTTGGCAAACCTTCCTGCCACGGAGCTTGCTATTTTGAACAATTTCACATGGAATGATCTGTGGACGTTCAAGGATCTGAAGAGAAAGCCCTTCCTCGGGAGGATTTTGAGCTTTCACCTAGCGGCACTAACAGGGGCTCTCGTACAGTGGCTGATATATGGAATTCTCCTGCATCTGGGAGCGTATTACCTTTTCGCCAATCTCGTGGGGATAGGAGCCTCCTTCGTGGTGAGATTTCTTGTTAACAGACATATCACATGGAGTTAATTCAAAACCCATATAAACTTTAGAGATTTAACATATCAATTAGGAATTAAACCTTGGGGGTATACTCATGTATGTGGGTGAGATACTTAAGACATTAGATCGTGTTTCTACCGGCATTCCGGGTTTAGATGATCTCATTGGAGGAGGCTTTATCCCAGGGAGAGTCTATCTGATAAGCGGCCCCCCCGGAAGCGGAAAAACCACAATAGGAATCCAATTCTTAATCGAGGGCGCGAAGAATAACGAGAAGGGTCTCTATATCTCTCTCGTGGATGATCCAAAGATTATTATCCAGGATATGACAAAATATGACTTCAACATCCTGACCTACACGAAGGCTAGAAAAGTTGTTTTCTACGATATTGGATATAATCTGCTCAGATTAACCCAGAAATTGACTTGGAGAGAGCTCTTTTCCAAGATGAAGGAGGCAATTCAGGCAGAGAAACCCAAGAGAATAGTTATAGACTCTTTTACGTCCATGGAACAGCTCGTTGCTGACCCTGAGAACAAGAGGAGGGAGCTCGGAAACTTCATAAGAGCGCTGGAGGAGATGGGAATTACAACCCTTATAATCTCGGAAATGATGAGCTCCGACATGTATACGGATGAATACTATCTGGTGAGCGGTGTAATCGTGCTGCATCACTTCATGAGAAACTATACGATGATAAGAGCCCTCCAAATCCTGAAAATGCGAGGAACTCCCCACGACAGCAACATGAAGAGGGTGAAATTCTCGAGGGAAGGGATTAGGATATACAACGAGGCACCGTTCTGAGGGATCTTCATGGACGAAGAGAAAGAGAAACTTATAAAGGAAGCTTACCGTTTTGGATATTTCGTGGGTTATAAAGGCCACAGTGAATGGCTCTCCTGGATACATGAGAAGAAGTGGGAGCTCTATGAAGAAGCCAAGAAGTTCGGGATATATGAAGCGGTTAAAAGGGCATATCAGATGGGAAAAGAGGAAGGAGCTAAAAGGAGGGCAACAGAGATACAGAAGGGATTGGGCAAGGAGGAGGGGGGCAAAGAAGGTGTCAGGAAAGCCGAAGAGTTTGAATCAGAAGTTTCTGAGGAGGAGCTTGAGAGGGAGTTTTTGACAATTCTGAGGAGTCCTGAAATACTGGAGCCTCCGGAGCTCTTAAATTTGATAAAAATCCTTAAAAAGCCGGGACTTTTGGACATGCCCCAGCATCTGGGGGAGAGAGGATGATGCAGAAATTTGCATATCATCTTCACGGCTATCAGCCGGGCGATATAATTTATATCCATGACGGTACTGGGTGGGATTCCATCAAGTATTCCGAGAGATTGAGTCCCGTGTCCTTGAAAATCAGGGATGTTGAGGTGAAGGCGAGAAACTGGACTAGGACCCTTATAAAGGCTTATGAATACACGAATGATGCCCTCGGATCCCTGGAGAAAAAGGTAAGCGTCGATATTGAACCATTCACCCTCTACATGATTTTGAGGTATAAACCGAGGATATACGGGAATATAGTGGAGCTGCTCACGGATAAGGTGGAAGCCGTTCCGACGACACCTTTCCACCCCATAATGCCCCATTTGAGCCTTTTTGAGCAGGAGATTCTGGCTAAGATTTCCTATGACTTTTACACTCCTTTTATAGCCAATAAAGATGTGGTGGGTTACTGGCTTCCCGAAAACGTTACCACTAGAGACACTGCTAAAATGGTAGCGGAAGCCACGGATAAAAACGTTCTCTTCCTCTTTGATGAGAGGCAGTTTGTGGGCTTAAATCTTCCCCAGGCAAAGTACTCGTGCAACACATACAAATGCAACGATAAAATCGGGTATGTGTTTGGGAGGGATCACCAGCTGAGCGATGCATATGCTTTCAACACTTTAAACGTGGATGGGCTGATAAGGGCGGTCGTGGAGGGGAGAGTGGATGTTTTCAAGGAGAATGAAGAGATTCCTTACTTAGTTTACTTGGCCAGCGACTTGGAAGCCCTCTTAAGCAATCCACAGCAGCTTGATCGGTTCCTGAATTGGATCAAGGGTCTTGAAGAGAGGGGAGTTGAGGCGATAAATGCCATTGAATTTGTGAGGAAGAAGAAGAGGGGCGAGTTTAAGTGTCTGGAGGGGGAATGCAGCGATCACTTTAGGATAAATGTTAAGGACTACTCGAGCTGGAGCGATTACTATGATCTGAGCGTCGATGGAAGAACGGGCGATATGAGGTGGCTTGGAGTTAGGAGAGAGGATAACAAAGTTATCCACCGGATGTACAAGGGGAAGAAGGTTTCTCAGCTGTGGAAATATGCCTTTACAAAGCTCTTCAGGGAGCTCAACAGGAGCGTTCGCTTTGGTATTATTGACCTCATTCATCACTATCTTCCGGAAGCGGATGTGGACTCCATAAAGGAGTTTTTAATTAGATACTCCCGCATATTTTTCAGGGAGCACTATGAATACTTTGAAATGGATACGAGCGTTGAGTATGTCACCAAACCCATAGAGGACATGGATCCGACTCTTGCCCTAAAGCTTGGGAGGATTTATTACATAATGCTCCTTGCAAATCACTCGGATCCAAGGTTCTGGGAGAACATTGACACGAGGGTAACTTTTGGAAACGTCTCTGCAATAAGCAAAGCTCTTATAGAACTCATGACGGTTTATATGGATGAAGGACTGCATGAGAGGGCGAACTACCTTTTCCTGGAGTATATGAAGCTTTTGGCCTTTCCCCAGCTCTACTATGATTATGAGCTCTTTAAAATGCAGGGTCTCGAGGGGTGGGAAACGAGCGAGAAGGCATGGTTTGACAGTCTTAAGAGCGAGGTTCCCATGAGCAGCTACAACGTGGTTACGAGGGCGGCTCTGTATGTTGGCAATGAGGATCTCCCCGACGATTTGAGAAATGCCATCGATGCACTCTATGACCTGAAGAAAGCTGTGGCAGACACCGGGCACATAGGTGGAGAAATGCATGGCGAATGGGAAAACAAGGAGTGGTGCGAACACAAGGGTATGGATTAGAAAGATTTATCTCCTCCTCTCCCCCAAATTATCCCGGTGTTACTATGGAGCGCTTTTTGAAGGAAGCTGAGGTTTTGAATCCGGAAAGGATACTTCAGGATATAGGGGACATATCCAAGTTTCACCGCATTCAGGGTTCGAAGGAGCTCGTTGAGGCGGCTAAGTATATACTGGAGGAGCTGAAAATATGGGGGATTAAAGGAGAGCTCTTTGAAGTATTTTACGATGGAAAGAGCAGATATCTGACGCTAACCTCCCCAATAGCATGGGATCTTGTGTATGCGGAAGTTGAGGTTGATGGGGAAAAGGTTACGAGCGAAAGAACACCCCTCGTTGCCATGGCTCATTCACCGCCGGGAGAGGCTGAAGGGGAGCTAGTTTTGATCAGGGAAGAGAAGGATTGGGAAAGGGCCGAAGGTAAAATAGTCTTGGTGGGATCCGAGTGGCGTGAGAACTACAGAAAAGCCAATGAAAAGGGGGCAAAGGGCTTTCTCATATACAGGGAAGGCACGGGAAATGCATTCCCCTATGTGGGGCTGTTTTTAACGGAGGAGGATTTAAAATGGGCAAAAATCCCTGCCGGAGCGATAAGCGAGGAATGGGCGAAAAAGATAATTTCAAAGCTTAAGAAGGGAGAAAATGTTAGAGCAAGGATTAAAGTCATGAGTAAAATTCCCAAGAGACAGATCCTCCCCATGCTCTATGCCACGATTGGAAAGCCTCCATATATCCTATTCTCCGCACATCTCTGCCATCCGAAGCCCGGCGCCAATGACAACGCGAGCGGGAGCGCAATGGTGCTTGAGCTTGCAAGGGTTCTTTCGAAGCTGTATAATGACTCATTTCGCTTTGGATTTGCATTCCTCTGGATTCCGGAGCACTTCGGTACTCAGGCCTTCATAGAAAAGTTTGCAGAGCTTGAAGAGTACTACGTGGCAATAAATCTGGATATGGTGGCAGGTGACTTCAGGAAGGGTTCGACCATAATGATTGTGAAAACACCCCTCTCAAGGTTTTCGATGATATCGGGACTTCTGGAGTACTACCTAAACCTAGCAAACTCCCAAGGTTCTGGCCTTTCGGGTAGCATGCTCCCAAAGGCACCCGCGAGGAGCTACTCTTATGAGATGGGGAGCGATCACGATGTATTCAACTTCTTTGGGATACCCTCGGTAATGCCCATTACGTGGCCCGATAGGTTCTATCATTCGAGTGAAGACTCAATAGAAAAGGTGAGCAAGGAGACTATCGAGATTATAGGAAAATCCGTTCTGGCAACGGTTTTGGCGCTTGCAAAAGCCGAGAAGGGAGAGCTCAAGAGGTTTGCGAGGGCATATGTTATGAAGTATCTCGGGGAGCTCGGTATGGAGAGGGAAACGGAGCTTGCGGAAAAACTCGTTATGAAGGGGCTGGCTAGAGATTCGAAGTTTTTTGGAATCGAGATTGGACATGACTTTGAATTCAAGCCCTGGCTCCGGTGGAAGAGGAAGGGCATCATAAGTGCCGGTGAAGTGATAAGAATCGATAGTACAAAGGGCAGGGAATTCAGGGAGCTCCTAAAGGAGCGCAGATATTCAATGCTCCTCCATGAGCTCTTAATGTTGGGGGAAGTTCTCCCGAGAGAGGAGTCCTTCAAGGCTCTCAAAGAAGAATACGGAGACTATGAAAGGGAAAAACTTGAAAGGTGCCTGCAAATTCTGGAGGAGCTAGGTTTTATCTCTCTCATTTAACTCCTTTTCAATTTCGCTGATCTTTCTGATCACGTTCTCTTTCAGTCTTTCAAGAAGCTCCGATGGGGAAACTGCCGAATAGGTGTATCCGAGCCACCCTTCCTCGATGAGCTTTCTCCTCAGGAACCCTCTTTTGTAGAGATTTAAAACATGGCTTCTGACACTTCTTTCACTCAATCCAACTTCCCTCTGGATTTCCTTTATCCTTAGAGGTACTTCCTTTTCCAAAAGGAGTTTGTAAATCTTTATCTCGCTCTTTTTAACGCCAAGGGAGCGCAACAGACTCTCTAACTTTTCGTGCATCGAGCCCACCTTTAAACTTTCTCACCTATGCAATATCTCCTTCATATATTATGGTCGTTAAGGTTAATAAAACTTGTGGCTTTATATGAAAAAATTTTTTAAATTTTCTCCTTTAAAACGATACTTCTCCCAGATAAGTTCCATCCGGTAAAAATATTTTTCCCTTTTTCGCGCTCTTTAGAAAGGGTATCATCCTTATTCCCTGCCTGACATCGAAGCCCTCTATGTAGGGGTTGATTGTTGGAAGGATGAGGAAATTGCGCACCCTGAGAAAGCATTTTGCCTTTTTAACAGCGCTTCCAAACTTTATCCTGACGGCAGGATGTATATGTCCGAGATATGCTCTCTCAAATTCTATCTCGGGCAGCCTCTGGTTGCCATGTATAAAGAGGGCATTATCTATCAAAAAGTACTCAGCAACTTTCACATTCTTAAATTCCCTCTCTATCTCCTCGATTTTTCCATCGTGATTTCCCTTTGTAATTAAGATTTCAAAATCCTCAAGCGTGCTGAAAAATTCAAGTAAAATTTTCTTTGTGTATGTTTTCAACCCAAGGGGCTCCTTGACATCACCGAGGAGCATCACAAAATCGGGTTCCTTTGATTTTATGAATTCTGCGAGCTCCCTCTCAAAATAGGTTCTTATCCTCAGACCCCTGGAGAGTTCAAAAGCTAGATGCGGGTCTGCCAGAAGGAGAATCTTTCCTTTTGATGTGTCCAGCTCAAGAGAAAGCTGCTCAAGGTTTTTAAAATGCTCCATTGGCGGCACCGCAGAATATAAAAGGTAGAAGAATCAGATTAATCCTCTCTCTTTCCTGTGCTGCCTCTTCAAGCGCCTGATCCTCTTCTTCATCCATTTCCATCTCATTCTTCCCTTTTTCTTCCATTTCCTTGGTCTCCTCTTCATGAGCATCACCTACCCTTGCTTTCATATGCCACTTTTTAAACTTTTCTCTTTTGCCATTGAAATTAGCCATGCATGAAAAGGAAATCTCTGGGTGGCTCCCGCTTCAATTCCTCCTTTCCCTGCCCGGTTCCTTTTGGAAAATTTCAAACCTTTAATATCTGCTCTCTGAGTGTGATGGGGCATGAGTTCCTGTAAAAATTCATTTGCAATTTGTATCATATCGCAAGTGTCTGTAAAAACATTTCAGTTGCTTCTTTTCTCTATTAACCCTTTGTAGACTGCAATAAAAATTCGAGCCGCTACAAAAAATGAAATAAAGCATGGGGACAAGGAAAATTGGGTGGAACTATGAAAGTGGGATTCATTCAGATGGAACCAAAACTTTTGGATTTAAATGCCAACCTCAGCAAAGCCGAGCGCCTTATAAAAAAAGCGGCCGCCGGAGGTGCAAAGCTCGTCGTTCTACCCGAGCTCTTTGATACGGGCTATAACTTTGAGAGCAGGGAAGAAGTGGAAAGCATCGCCATGCAGATCCCGGATGGGGAGACCACAGAATTTCTCGCGGAGCTCTCCAGGGAGCACGACGTTTTTATAGTTGCAGGAACCGCGGAGCGGGATGAACATGGTACCCTTTACAATTCGGCGGTAATAACGGGCCCTATAGCCTCCGGCTACATCGGCAAATACCGTAAAATCCATCTTTTCTACCGTGAGAAGCTCTTCTTCGAGCCTGGAAACCTCGGCTTTCGTGTCTTCAACATAGGCATGGCGAAGGTTGGGATTATGATATGCTTTGACTGGTTCTTTCCGGAGGCCATGAGAACGCTGGCACTGAAAGGGGCGGACATAATAGCACACCCCTCCAACCTCGTGATGCCCTACGCACCGAGGGCAATGCCCATAAGAGCCCTTGAGAACAGGGTTTTTTCAATTACTGCAAACAGAACGGGAGAAGAGCGCGGGCTGAGGTTCATAGGGAAGAGCACCATAGCCTCGCCGAAGGCTGAAGTGCTGGCGATGGGGAGTGAGGACAAGGAGGAGGTTGGAATTGTTGATATAAACGTTAAGGAGGCGAGGAATAAAAGGATAAACGAGTTCAACGACATCTTTAAGGATAGAAAGCCCGGGTTCTACTTCATCTGAGACATTAGAACCTCTTCTGCAACCTTTTTACTCGGCTTTCGGAAGTAGAGAACATCCGAGACCCCTGTTATGCCATGCTCGGCTGTTGTTATGAGCCTCGCCTCCTCAAAGAAAATCCTCCCTATTGCGAGCTGTGAAGCCAGATCCCAGAGTCTCGTCTCCATTTCCCCTATCCTTTCGAAGCCCGGTAGCTTGTAGCAACCTCTCTTAAAGAGCCCCCTCCTCATATCGTAGCCCTCATGGATTGAGATGATTGTGTAATCTTCTCCTCTTGTTTCCACGAGGAGGTCCTTGTAGCGGCTTCTTGAAATCATGTAAAGTCTGTCAGTTTCTTCAACCATAAAAACTCCATCCTCGCTCAGCACAGTGGAGACCCCTGCAAAAATTTTGATGGCATCGAAGGGGTCAAAATGCGGCATAGTGAGCCCCCACAGGATGGCGAGGTCGTGCTCCTTTACGAGTCTATGAACCTCTCTCACATCTCCAACGATGGTTTGAAGCCCGGGATTGATATCCGCTATTTTAAGCCACTCCCTTGCTTTTTCAAGGTCTTCTTCTCTCGCGTCTAAAACCGTTAGGAGCCTGGCGTGAGTTGCCTTTGAGGCTGCAGCTCCAGCTATACCTGTACCTGCACACAAATCGAGCACCCTTGGGTTCTTGGGGAGATTTAGGGATTCAAAGAAAGCCCTTATCCTTTCGAACCTCCTGCGGGCTCTCTCATCTTCAGGCTGCATCCTCCATCTCAGATGGCGGTAGAGCTCTTCAAGGGACATGGCATCACCACTCCATGGAATTATTTAAGGATATTGGAAGGTTTAAATATTTTGTAAACTTACATAGATTGACGGGGGGTGCGATGAGGATTAAAGACCCTACCGAGGATGAACTGATAGAGGCGCTGGAAAGCTGAGCCGACCAGTACGAGCGCGTGAAGAGCACGAGAACAGTTTGAGCAGGATGTAGGGATTCATCTCACCTCATCCTCAGGATCCTCAGCAGTCGGATGGTCTCAACCACAATGGCACCAATACTACCGACTGTGAAGAGGGAAAGAAGGATCGCGGAGCTGAAGCCGTAGGCGTTGTAGAGGAGTGAGTAAACGAATGCACCCCAGAGGAGCAGCTGGATTATCGTCAGGAGCTCGAGGATTATCCTCGCTACCTTCACACTCCCTCCGGGAATCCTCAGTGCCATCGGATCCTTCCCGAGGTATGTGAGGCCAATTACGAACGCCGAGACCATAACCGGCAGGAGGAATGCTCCTGTTGATTTGGGTTCAAAGCGGTCAGGAATTCCATTGAAATTAAAATGGGTCGCTATCGTGTCCGACATTTTATCCCAGCTCAAGGTGAGGAGGAGGATGTAGGAGCAAAGGAGGGCAAGCTGGAAGAGGATGTACGGCTTTATATCTATATTCTTTATGAGCTGTGGGGTGCCCTTAGCGGGTTTGGAGAGATCCTCCCTCTCTACGATTTCCTTGGATATTCCATAGCTTTTCCAAAGTATCAGGCTGATTCCGAGCACCATCAGGATCGTTACAGCGGGTGGGCTTTTGAGGAAAAGGTTCACGATTGCCATCAGAATCCCCAGCGCCATAAACGCCTTTCCGGCGAATTCGTTCGTCCGCCTCCACGCATCCTTTGACTGGAAGGTATAGCCAATGCGAAATCCTATAGCCATATTTGGTTTGTTCCTGAAAATATACGTCAGGAGACCTGCTGTGAAGATGAGCAAGGACGTGAGAAAACCAAACATCGTTGATACAGGATCAGCTCCATTCATATTTTTCACCTCTTACCTCTTTTAGAGTCCTATTTATGAGCCCTATCTCATTTTCAAGTTCTTTAAAAACTTCCATCCCAAGGGGAGTTATGCGGTAGTACTTCCGCGGCCTCCCTCCCACCTCAGCCCAAAAACCCTCTATGAGCTTATACCTCTCCAAACTTTTGAGGAGGTCGTAGAGCGCTCCCTCACTCGGCACTATTTTTCCGTCGCTTATTTTTTCAAATTCCTTGCGTATGGAATATCCGTGCATTTCTCCATTGTTTTTAAGGAGAGATAGGACTATGTAGGAGTAAAGACCTGCACGGAGTTCTTTTCGCAGCTTCTTTAGGGCTTTTTCCTTTGGATTACCAAACAATCTTTTCTTCCTCCTCCCCTTTAACCTCCGGGATACCATAGCGAAGCAGCATGAAGCTTATAGCGATTAGGGAGATGTAGGTCAAGAGCAGGCTTACTTGAGATTGTGTTAGCTGATAGTGAGCGGCAAAGCTATCCACGACTCCATGAGCTATGCTAAGGCTTAAAAGTGCTTTCCTCCCGAAGCCATTTTTGTAAGCATAAGCTAAAACTATTGTTGTTCCGGCATGGAAAAGCGCAGCTAAATAGCGTTCTCCCATGGACAGAAGGGATACCATAAGTGTTGATGACGGAGCGCTCCCCAGTGCCATTGATTGAACGAGCTGAATGAAGGGTATTAAAATAGCCTCCCCTAAACCAAAGCCCACCCCAATGAAGAGGGCTGCTCTTAGTGTTTTGTTCCTTACAAAGATATACTTAAGACCTTCTTGAAAGAATCCTGCAACAAAGCCAAGCCATATTGAAGCCAGGACAACGAAGGATGCTCCCCTAGCCAAAACATCCGAGTTTGATTTTACTCCGAGAGCCAAAAATGGGGCCTGTTGGATTGGATTTTGGACGAAAAGCGTTATGACAACGAGGAAAAAACCCAGAATTAATTCTGCGCCTCTCAGTTTGAACCCAAGGGCATAGAAAGTTATGAGCGCTAAAATACCCCCTAAAATTGGGAAGATAACTGTCAGAGCCAAGGGAAGTCCTCCCTCCTCCTTCCAGCTGACCTTATCAATCCAGAGTCCGGAGAGCTTGTACTTCCCATTGACTTCTTTAAAGACCATCCTTAAGGTTACATCCGCTTTCTCGAACTTGAAGTCATAGTAGCCGAGTATAAACTCTCCAGCTTTCCCTTCCTTAACAAATTCATAGCTTTGCAGAGGACCGTATTTGCTGACTAAATTTTCTCTAAAACCTTTGAAACCCTTCTCGTCGAAGGCTTTTTTCATGGCATCATCCAGATACGGTTCTAGAATAGAGTAATCCCCGGTTTTCAAAGCATTAAATGTAGCTTTTGCGGTTTCCTCATATGGTTTTTCAGC
>NZ_JBMXHE010000107.1:0-3346 GCF_053987695.1 Palaeococcus sp. (in: euryarchaeotes) | reverse complement strand
CGCAGTAACATTGCAAACGAGAAGGTTCACATTGTAGTTAAATGCTTGAGGATGGATTAGACGAGCAAACTCCTCTAGACCTTCAACGATTCTCGGGCTCGGCCGTGAAACAATGTCGTCATCGCTTATCACGAAGACCCTCCCATTCCTAACAGCGCTCGTCTTCGAAAGTTCGCTCTTACACAGTTCCTCTCTGGTAATTCCGGCGTGAGGTGGGAGGACTATCACATCGGGATCCCTTCCTAGTACCTCCTCAACGCTCACCTGAGGCCATCCTTGAACATCCTCAAAAATGTTTTCTCCACCTGCAAGTGTTATCAGGTCATTTATGAAGCTTCCTTTTCCGGCAGTCATTAAAGGATTGTTCCATACGATATAGAAAACTTTGACCTTTGGCTTATCTGCAACTTTGATCTCAATCTCCTCAATTTTAGCCTTCATGAAGTTTATCACACCTTCAGCTTCTCCCTGTTTGTTTAATATCCTTCCAAAAAGCTCCAGCTGCTCGTATATTTCGTCGATATTTCCGGGGTCAACCACGACAACGGGGGCTATCTGCTCCAGCTGCTCAAGATATTTGTAGTGCATTGAGGTGATGATTATGAGATCCGGCTTTAATGAAGCTATGAGCTCAATATTGGGGTCGCTGAATCCTCCTATTACCGTCCTGCCCTCTTTGACATCCGCAGGGAAGTTGTCAAACTTCGTAATCCCAACTACCTTATCGAGTACCCCGAGGTAGTACAGAGTTTCTGTAATGCTGGGTGCTAGGGAGACTATCCTTTTGGGTTCTTTCTCAATCGTAATGCTCCTGTTCGCAAAGTCTTTCACGCTTATGGGATAGTAATGAGGCTCTTTAACAACGGTCTCCGTTTGAGTTATTGTTGATGTTGTAGTTTTTGTTTGAGTAATAGTAGATGTTGTGGGCTGATTTATGCACCCGCTGACAGCAAGTCCCAAGAGTAGCACAATAAACAGAATGGATATTTTCCTTCTCATTGTATCACCACTGGATTATTTGTCCAATTTGAATATATAAACTTATTGGATAAAATTGCCAATATTCAAAAAGTTTTGAGAGAGCCCGAGGGAAAGATTTAAGTTCGATAAGGTAGAGTTAATTACATGCCGAGCAATATTTGGAGGTATTGCAATGAAAATTACATGGTACGGTCATTCATGCTTTTACATCGAAACACGGGGGATTAAGCTCCTTTTCGATCCCTACCCCGAGGTGGAGGATGATCTAATAGGGGATGTGGATTATATTCTAGTGACCCACGAGCACAGCGATCATTATGGCAAAACCCCTCTCATAGCTAGGTTAAGGGATGCAACAGTTATAGGACCCAAGCCCGTCTATCTCATGGCGATTGCAGATGGGATTACGAAAGTTGAAGAGGTGGAATGGGGAGAAGAAATTGAGCTGGAAGGAGGGGTTAAAGTTAAAGTTGTTTATGCCGAGCATCCTTCAAGCCAGTACCCCGTGGGCTATTTGATTTTTGGGGATAAGGTTTTGTACCACCCGGGAGATACATACTCTTCTCCCAGATTCCGGGAACTAAGGAAATACAAGATAGACATCCTCCTAATACCTATAAGCGGGCGCTCCACCGCCAATGAGAGGGAAGCAGCTGATATAGTGGAAGCATTGAGGCCCAAAATGGCAATTCCCATGCACTATGGAATCTACAGTTCCGCAGATGTTGAAAGTTTTAAGAGGGAGCTTCAGAAGAGGAGGATATGGACTCTTGTGAGGGAGTTTAAACCCGAAGAAACGTTAGAGGTTTGAATATGCTCACAACGGGGAGTAAAAACCTCGATGAGCTTTTAGGTGGGGGAATTGAGAGGGGAGTTCTAACCCAGGTATACGGGGTTTTTGCGAGCGGAAAGACAACCCTTGCCATGCAGGTGGGGCTTTTAAATGAGGGGAAGGTTGCATATGTGGACACGGAGGGCGGTTTTTCTCCCGAAAGGCTTGAGCAGATGGCATATAATTGGGGTCTTAGAGGAGCCCTTGAAAAGTTCATACTTTTTGAGCCCTCCGATTTCAGAGAGCAGAAAAAGATGATAGCGGGACTAAAGAAAATTGTAAGTGAGAAGTTCTCTTTGATAGTTGTGGACTCCATAACCTCACTATACCGCACGGAGGAGAAAAAGCATGAGCTCCTTAATGAGCTGAGCAAGCAGCTTCAAGTCCTTTTATGGCTCGCTAGAAAGCACAATCTTGGGGTAATAGTTATAAATCAGGTCTATTTTGACTCTTCGGCGAAAACCTTAAAGCCCCTAGCGGAACATACATTGGGATACAAATGCAAGGATATTCTGAGGCTTGAGACGTTACCCAGACCTTCCTACCGTCTGGCGGTTTTAGAGAGGCACCGCTTCAGACCCGAAGGAGGTATGGTGCACTTCAGGATAACGGATAGAGGCATCGAGGATATAGATTAGGCGCTTCTGGTTAATGCTGCATTAAAGGTTTCACTAATGTACAATATTTTATAGCGGCAAAATTATAAACATCCCGGCATACACATATTCGGTGATTTCGAAATGGCGTTGAGTGACAGGTTGGAACTCGTAAATCCTTCGGAAATTAGGAAGCTTTTTGATTTGGCTCAGGGTGTTGAGGGGGTGATTTCACTGGGAATTGGAGAACCCGACTTTGACACTCCTGAGCACATTAAGGAGTACGCTAAAGAAGCGTTGGACGAGGGGTTAACGCATTATGGTCCTAATGCCGGGATTAGGGAGCTTAGGGAAGCAATAGCGGAAAAACTGAAGAAAGATAATAGTATTGAAGTTGATCCAAAGAGTCAAATCATGATAACTGTTGGAGCGAATCAAGGGCTTTTAATGGGTTTTGCAACATTTTTAAAGGATGGTGAGGAGGTCCTCATACCTTCGCCCGCGTTTGTTAGTTATGCTCCCTCAGTAATCCTCGCGGGGGGAAAACCTGTTGAAGTGCCCACTCACGAGGAGAATGAATTCCGCCTAACCGTTGATGATCTTAAAAAGTACGTTACTGAGAAAACGCGCGCTCTCATCATAAACAGCCCGAATAATCCTACTGGAGCCGTTCTAACAAAAAAAGATCTTGAGGAAATCGCGGATTTTGCCGTGGAGCATGATTTAATAGTGTTCAGTGATGAGGTTTACGAGTATTTTGTGTATGATGGGGTCAAGAACTACAGTATTGCTTCTCTTAACGGAATGTTCGATAGGGTGATAACAATAAACGGTTTTTCAAAAACTTTTGCAATGACTGGCTGGCGTTTGGGTTTTGTTGCGGCACCAGAATGGGTAATTGAGAGGATGACTCGTTTTCAAATGTACAATGTCACGT
>NZ_JBMXHE010000106.1:0-5312 GCF_053987695.1 Palaeococcus sp. (in: euryarchaeotes) | reverse complement strand
GTCCGATCATAAGCCCGATCCCTAACGGCTTTTTTCAAATCCTGCAAATCCATCATATCCTCATCTTTCTCTTTGATCCATTTTGCATTCTTCCTCCACTTTCTTTTCAAGAACTCAAGCTCATTTTTCCTAACTCATGATTACATAATAAAATACGCATGCAAATTATAATAATCTCTCTGCATCATTTCTTCTGAGGTTTCTTTTCGATGAAACACAATCGAAACAGGAGGATAAAGCACAAAAACAGCCCTCAGCGATAGCTGGTATCATCATAGTTCAGTTCCGAAACCGCTCTTCATGGGGCATTTTAAATTCTTTGAGAAGTCTTTTAAGCCTTTTTATAATTAGGTTATAAATTTCAACAAAAGAGTTATAAAACCCGAGGAGGAGTACTTCTAGGTGAGGCTGATGGTCGAGGAAGGTTATGAGATAACTCCCGTTAAGAGGGAGAATAGAAGATTCTCTCTCATAACACTCTTTGCAATATGGTTTGGTGCTGGTATCAGTATAGCGGAATTCTGGGCAGGAGCCCTTTTAACGCCGGCTCTATCCTTATGGGCAGCAATTGGAGTGATACTCTTTGGGCATCTCATCGGAAATGCAGTTATGGCGTTAATTGCATTGGAAGGTGAAGAAACAGGACTCCCAACCATGGTGCTCTCAAGAGGTGCCCTTGGAGTAAAAGGCTCCATCCTTCCCTCTACCTTAAACTATCTTCAGCTAATCGGCTGGACTGCAATAATGCTCATAGTTGGTGCAAATGCAATGAATGCCGTTTCGGGTACCTTTGGATTCCAAAACTATGCCCTCTGGATAATAATCCTCGGCTTGCTCGTAACGCTCTGGACATACATAGGACCCAAAAACTGGGAATCCTTGGAAAAATTTGCAGCTTCCCTCCTTCTACTCCTGAGCCTCTGGCTGACTTATATAACGCTCAAGCAGTTTCCTTTGAGCGAACTCCTCTCAAAACCGGGTACGGGGGAAATAGGGGTTATGCTAGCTCTGGACCTTGTAATTGCAATGCCTCTTTCATGGGCTCCTTTAATAGCCGACTATTCCAGGTTTGCAAAGGAGAAGAGGGGTGCATTCTGGGGAACATACCTCGGTTATTTCATATCATCGAGCCTCTTCTACTTCGTGGGTGCACTGACAAATATTGCCGTTGGGAAAAGTGATCCAATTGGAATTATAGTGTCCTATGGCGTTGGAATACCAGCGATGCTCATAATACTCTTCTCGACAGTGACAACAACATTTTTGGATGTTTATTCAGCTGTAATAACTTACAAGAACATTTCTCCAGGAGCCAATGCAAAGAAACAAGTCCTCTTCATTGGTGCTTTGGGAACCCTTCTGGCACTTGTATTCCCGGTGGATCAGTATGAAGGCTTTCTCTCGCTAATAGGGGGAGCTTTTGTCTCATTGGCGGCAATAATGCTGACTGACTACTTTTTGGTTAAAAAGGCTTACAGTGCGGAGGAGCTATTGAATGAGGAAGGGAAGTTTAAGGGATATAACAAGAGGGCGTTAGGGATATGGGCGCTGGGCTTTCTCTTTTACATGGGGCTCGCAGTGGAAGGACTGTTTGGAATACACATCCCCATTTTAAGTGAGCTGGGCTTTAAGCTTGGCTCCAGCATCCCTACCTTCCTTTTGGTTGCCGTACTGTATTATTTAAGCGAAAGGAGGTGATAATATGGAGTGGATATGCAAGAATTTGGAAAAACTTAGAGAAAAAAGACCTTTGGTCCAGAACATAACAAATTTCGTTGTGATGAACACAACCGCAAACGCCCTCCTGGCAATAGGAGCCTCTCCCGTCATGGCACACGCGAGGGACGAGCTTGAAGACATGATTAAAATAGCGGATGCTCTTGTAGTCAACATAGGAACCCTGGATGAGCACTGGATCGCCTCCATAGAAAAAGCCGTGGAGATAGCGAGCGAGCTGGGGAAACCCATAATTTTGGACCCTGTCGGAGCAGGAGCTACCCGGCTGAGAACTAAAACATCTTTAAAGCTCTTGGATATGGGTGATATAACAATTTTGAGAGGAAATTTTGGAGAGATTAAAGCTCTCTTAGGTGAGCACGGAAAGACCCGGGGTGTCGATAGTGCTGCCTATGACATGGAGGAAGCAAAAAAACTGGCGTTAGAAGCCTCAAAGGAGTTCAACACAGTGGTTGCCGTTACAGGTGCGGTTGACTATGTGAGCAATGGAAGGGACATCTACGCGGTTGAAAATGGACATAAGATGCTTGGAAGGGTGACGGGAACGGGGTGCATGGTAACTTCACTTACGGGAGCTTTTGTGGCGATTGATGAGCCCCTACGGGCTGCAGTTTCGGCACTTGTAATCTTTGGAATCGCGGCAGAAAAAGCCTACGAAGAAGCTAAATACCCGGGAAGCTTTCATGTTAAGCTGTATGACTGGCTCTACAGGATGGACTGTGAATTAATAAAAGAGAGGGCGAAGGTGAGGAGAGTTGAACCTTAAGGAGAAACTTAAGCTGTACGTTATTACGGATAGGAGGCTCAAAGACGAGATTTTGACCGCGAGAGAATCTCTTGAAGGTGGTGCCACAGCGATACAGATGCGCATAAAAAATGCCTCCACAAGGGAAATGATCAAGGTGGGTAAGGAGCTCAGGAAGCTGACGAAAGAATATGGTGCTCTATTCTTTGTGGATGATAGGGTGGACGTTGCCTTGGCAGTTAATGCAGATGGAGTTCAAGTGGGGCTCGATGACATGCCAGTAACTCTCGTGAAAGAAATAGCCCCAAATCTGATAATAGGAGCTTCAGTTTACAGCCTGAATGAAGCTACACGTGCCGAAAAAGATGGAGCGGACTATTTGGGGGCAGGTGCGGTCTTTCCAACGAGCACCAAAAAGGATGCACGCTATTTGGGACTAGAAGGGCTTAAAGAGATCTTGAAAAGCGTTAAAATCCCTGTGGTTGCCATTGGAGGTATAAACCATGAGAATGTCGAAGATGTCTTGAAGCTCGGTGTGGACGGTATCGCTGTCATATCCTCAATCGTGGGTGCCCCTGATGTTAAAAAAGCTACACGAGATATGAGAAGGATAATTGATAAGTATTTGGGGTGATTTTTATGAGAAAAGCTCTAACAATAGCCGGGAGCGATAGTGGAGGTGGGGCTGGTATTGAAGCGGACTTAAAGACGTTCGCTTCCTTCGGAGTCCACGGTTTGGTGGCTATCACTTCTGTGACGGCTCAAAACACACAGGAAGTTAGAGCGATTTATGATATCTCTCCGGATGTTGTTGCAAAGCAAATTGAGGCGGTTGCGGACGATATAGGTGTGGACGCGGCAAAGACGGGAATGCTCAGCAATGCGGAAATAATAAAAGCTGTTGCAAAAACCGTAGAGAAGTATGGCTTTCCCCTGGTTGTTGATCCGGTTATGATAGCAAAGAGTGGTGCTCCTCTCCTTAGGGAAGATGCGGTTGAAGCCCTCATAGAATACATACTTCCAATAGCGACTCTTGTAACACCGAACATCCCAGAGGCAGAGAAATTGAGTGGGATAGAGATTAAATGCAGGGAGGATGCTAAAAGAGCGGCAAAGATCATAGTTAAAGAGCTAGGTGCCGGTGCTGTTATAGTAAAGGGAGGACATTTAAAGGGACATGAAGCCATTGATGTGCTCTATTATAATGGAAAATTCCGGGAGTATAGAGCGCCGTTTGTCAAGGGGTGCACTCATGGGACGGGATGCTCCTTTTCCGCCGCAATAACAGCCAATCTTGCAAAGGGAAAATCACTAGAAGAAGCCATCGGCAAAGCAAAAGAGTTCATAACAATGGGGATTTACTATGGCATTAAGATAGGACATGGACATTGCCCCGTGAATCAGAATGCCTGGCGGGATATTCCCGCAGAAAAATGGCGGATTTATGAGGAGCTTATGATACTTGGGGAAACCCTCACCAAACTAAATGATGCGTATCTCCTCTATGCACTTCCGGCACCCTATACCCGAAGTGAAAAGGATATATGCATGCTGAGAAGGGGGGAGATAAAATTTGGAGCTCCAGAAGAGCTTGCCAGTGTTCTTATGGAGCGCATGAGAAAGGAACCAGACATCAGGAGTGCCCTATTTGTCAAGGGAAATGTAAGGTTCGGAAAATCTCCAAGAGATATCCTCAAAAGCCTAGGAATCATTTAGATTCTCCGTATGTAGCTTTTCTTCTTTACAACTTTCCCATCTTCCATTTTATAGATGTCAACACGCTCAAAGCCTGCGGTCTCCCTCTTATATGCAACTAGATAATCAATGAATTCTTTAATTCCATAACGGGTTATTGAGTCCTTCACATATTTTGTTTCGTAGAGGAGGATAATCCTGCCCCTGTTCTCTTTAATCCAGCTGTAAAGCCTTGCACGTTCATTTTTTGATCGTGATAATGGATTTACAATTATATATCCATCGAAAGTCACTCCTTCATAGGGAGATCCTATAAACACGTTCTCACCGAACTCATCAATCCCAAAGGGTAATCTTTCAGCGAGAAATGTTTTTCCTTGAGAGAGCCACGCCTTCATATATGCTCTGGCTAATTTTTTTGCATCTCCTGTTAAAAGGATGACACCTTTCTCAAGATCCGCTATTTCCATGAGCAATGCACTCACCCCCATGTCTGGCTTAAACCAAATTTTTCTCTAACCACAAGGGTACTGTCCGGATAATTGTGGTGTGCTTGATAATGGTTATAATTTTATCCTCTTTTACTGCCATTATCAAAGCATTCTCCTTATCCTAACAGTATGACCACAAGATATATATTGTATTATTGGGATATCCCGATGAAAACTATCTTTGAGGTGTGCGTGGATGAAGAAGAAAATTTTCAGCCTGGTGTTAATAGGTGTTTTAGCCCTTGCAGTGGTTGTAAGTGGCTGTACTGGTGGAGGCGGCACTACCACACAAACGGGAACACAACCACAGTATAGTGGGAAAATAGCCGTTGTTTATGACGTTGGTGGAAGGGGTGATTTGAGCTTCAATGATATGGCATACTTGGGTGCTTCAAAGGCTGCCAAGGATTTCAACCTGGAGCTTAAGGAAGTCCAGAGCAAGCAGGAAACGGACTACCTTCCAAACTTGAGGGCACTGGCACAGAAGGGTGAATATGATGTCATTATAGCCGTGGGATTCATGATGACCGATGCAGTCAAGCAGGTTGCGGATGAGTTCCCTGATCAAAAGTTCGCTATAGTTGATGGGTTCATTCCAAACAAAACAAATGTCGTCAGCATTCTCTTTAAGGAAAACGAAGGTT
>NZ_JBMXHE010000105.1:0-11495 GCF_053987695.1 Palaeococcus sp. (in: euryarchaeotes) | reverse complement strand
TATTGGAACATAATCATCACAGATTTATCTAAGCTTTCGTTAGACTGTTTCAATTCTCCAAGAGTCTTATTGGAACGATTGCTCGTCCAGTGGGGAGTCATGAGCAGGTTCAAGCAGTTTCAATTCTCCAAGAGTCTTATTGGAACACGCTAATCGACGATGTCAATATCGACAATAAACGAAGTTTCAATTCTCCAAGAGTCTTATTGGAACAGGGGCGAATTTTCCTTTAAATTCTTAACAGGGAGGATATAAGCTTCAAAATTTATAACTCTTTCTGCTGAGGGTCGATAAAAAAGCAATGAGGAAGCTTGAATCCAGACAATCTTATCAGGATTTAGAGTAGAGGAAGCCCTGAGAGCACTCAAAAAACTCAAGGGACAAAAATGTTTATGAGACTTCCAGCAGTTAGAAAAGGACTTAAAACAAAAATGAATATGTCATGTAGTTTTAAATCGGGAGAAACACGGTTTTAATGAGGAGAAACATGATACGGGAGTTTAGAGGGCGTTGATTAGTACTTCGAAAAAAATTCGTCACAAATTTCAAAGATTTTATAACATCCCGTTAAATAATAACTTTCGTTTATTAAAGACCTCCCGATACATAAAAAGCCCCCAATTTTTGAATGGGCTTGCAAATAACGGGGAAAACAGAAAAAAGGGCTAAATTGAGAACTTCACATCCTCTCGGGAGCTTCTATCCCCATTATGTTAAGTATGTTCTTTAGAACCTGCTTTGCAGCAAGCACCAGGAGCAAACGCGCTTCTCTAATCCCCGGCTCTGCCTTCAGGACAGGGCTCACCATGTAGAATTTGTTGAAGCTTGTTGCGACCTCATTTGCATACCACGCAAGCAGGTGGGGCTTTATATCCCTGCCCACGTCTTGGATAACTTCGGGGAGTTTCGAGATCAGCTTTATGAGTTCTTTCTCCTTCTCACCAAGCTTTGAGAAGTCTGCTTTTTTAAAGAGTTCCACAGCCCTAATTGTAATGCCTTCCTCTTCTGCCTTCCTTAAGATGGATGCACACCTTGCATGGGCGTACTGAACGTATGGGGCGCTTTCCCCCTCGAAGTTTAGAACATCCTCCCACTTAAAGACAATGATTTTCTCGGGGGAATACTTTATCATATTGTACCTAACTGCACCAACACCAACAGCCTCTGCAATCTTATCCTTCTCCTCCTCACTCAGGGAAGGATTTTTCTCCTCAACGAGTTCTCTAGCCCTTTTCACAGCCTCATCGAGAACTTCATCCGCTGTAAATCCTACCCACGTCCCCTTCCTGCCGCTGAAAGATCCCTCCGGTCTCACCACATGCTCATAAGCTAGATGGTGGAAATTCCCATAGGCTTCTTCATGTCCCAGCAGCTTGAGGGCATATGCCACAACTTTTTGAGGATACTTCTGCTCGGCCCCTATCACGTTTATGACCACATCAGCCCTTCCAAAGCGCTTCATTTTTTCCCCATCTTTTGCTGTTGTCCACGTCTCATGCCCTCCAATTTTATCCCAGAGCTTGTAGAGCATATCCGCCTTAAGGAGCCCAAACTTCCACATATGGTATGCTATGTCCTTCCCGGTGTAGGTTGCCGTCCCGTCGCTTCTTATGAGAACCTTATCCGGATTCTCCATATCCGGGAACAGGTGCGAGAGCTTCATTATAAATGCGTCTTTATATTTACCTGTCTTAGCCCATTCAAAGTGTTCACTCTTCCCAATTCTCTCATAGGCTTCCTCAAATATCCCGCTCCTGACTATGTCGCTCTCCCATGAGAGAAGATCATATGCAATATTCAGACGGTATGTTGTTTCCATCTGAGCCCTGACACACTCTTCAGCCAGCCTGCGCCCTTCCTCGGCGGTTTCATTATCCCCCTCTTCAAGCTCCTTCATAAGACGCCTTATCTCGCCCTCAACTTCGGGGTTTTCCTCCATTTTCTTATGCACATCAACATAAAGGAGCCCCAGCCTGTGGTCGAGCTTGTCCACATTTGGCTTGACTTCGTTGATGTCTAAATTCAAATAGCCCCAGAAGACTTGGGCAAACTGAATTCCAAGGTCATCAATGTAGTTCTGAACCTCCACATTGTAGCCCAGTGCCCTCATCACCCTAGCCATCGTGTCCCCGAGTATCGAATTCCTAACATGCCCCATATGCAGAGGTTTGGTGGGGTTCACTGACGTGTGCTCCACAATAACCTTTTTTCCCTCTCCAATTTTACTCTCGCCAAATTTATCGCCCTTTTCGATTATCTCCCTGATTGCCTGGGTGCCATATTTTTCATAATCCAGGAAGAAGTTTATGTACCCCGGACCCGCGATTTCAACTCTTTTAATGTAAGGAGGCACTTTGTCCTCGATACCCTCAACTATATCTTGGGCTATCATTCTGGGAGCTTTTCTAAAAATTTTGGCCAGCTGAAAGGATATGGGAGTTGCAAGATCCCCGAGCTCCATGCTGGGAGGTTCTTCCAGGATGATCTCTCCCTTCCACTCCGGTAAAAGCTCCTTTATCCTCCTTTCAATGATGATCTTTATCTCTCTCTTCACTTCATCATAAGCCATACCCATCACCTTGTAGAACCTCTCCCGCATGCTTTAAAAGCTTAGCCAAAACTTAAAAGGTGAACCGCAGAGGATAATACCGGTGAGTGCATGAGGAAGGTTGGGGAGCACAAGGCAAAGAAGGGCCTCATAAGATTTGAAATTGAGGAGGAAAACGGGATTGCCAAAAGGGTCAAAATTAGCGGTGATTTCTTCATATATCCTGAGGAAAGCATAGTCGAACTTGAGAGAAAGCTCACCGGAAAGGAAACCTCCAAGCTCGAAGAGATACTCGATGAGTTCTTTAAGGTCAGCTTCGAAGGTGAAATGCCCTATGTTACCGTAGAAGACTTCAAGATGGCATTGAAAAATGCTCTGAGGGGTTGAGTGTGAGGAGGAGCAGAATCTTTGAGGCGCTTCTCGGCGTGTTTCTAATAGGAGTTGCCCTCGGTATAGTATTCACCGTGCTGAACCCTCAATTCGCCGAAAGGATGTTTGAAAATTTGAGAACCCTCCTAGGGCAGAAGATAGGACAAGCCGGTGAGGACCCCTTCACCACTTTCCTTTTAATATTCTCAAACAACACGAGAGTTGCCATAATTGCAGCCCTGGGTGGATTCCTCTTTGGCATAGTGCCTATGGGCATACTGTTTTTCAATGGATTTGTGGTTGGAATAGTCATAGAGTATATGTACCTTAAAGGGACATCTCTTCTCAAATTAATCCTCTCCATAGTGCCCCATGGAATAGTGGAGATTCCCGCCTTCGCGGTTGCAGGGGTGGGAGGCATAGAATGGTACCTCGAGATTGCAAAGGGAGAAGGAACAATTGGAGAGCGCTTCAAGCGGGGGTTTGGGACATCCCTGAAAATGCTTGCGATTTCAATAGGCATGCTGCTTGTGGCGGCTTTTATAGAGGCGTATATAACCCCAAAAATCGCGGGGCTTTGATCAGAAGTGGGAGGGAGCGGCTTCCTTAACTTCCTGGAAGCGCCCGTATTCTTCATAAACCTCTATTTCATTTAAGATGATATCAATCGGGTTCTCAAGCCTCGAAACGGAATACCGTATGTAGCTCCTGAACTTCCCGTTTCTCCTTAAAAATTCGTAGGCTTTTTTAGCAACCGCGAGTGCTTCCGTGGAGTAGAACTTGACCCCCATTTTTACCATCCATCTCGTAACAGCCAATGTTTTCCCCGGATACGTTGAGATCGTTGGAGTTCCGAGTGCAATTGCCTCACGGTTCATCGTGCCTCCTGCACCTATCATCAATCTGGCATAATATAAAAGGCTCAAACTATCCATGGGCTTATCGGGCATTATAACATTTTCAAAGTGTTCGAATCTCCTTCTCTGGCTCTCTGTTCTCGGAAACAAAACTATAGGCATGTCAGGAAGCATTGGGAGTATCCTCTCCAGAACGCTTCTTTCGGCATCTCCATTGAAATAGTTGGCTTTTATGGGCTCGGGACGCATAACTATGTAGTCATGCTTTTCCAGATCAAGCTCCTTTAAGGGCTCCTTTGATGGTGTGAAATGATATATGTGAGCCAGCTCTGCAAAGCCCTTGATGGGTCTTAATGTGTTCGCATCCGCTCCTGACCGCATCAAATCGTACTTATCTATAGCCTCGGGATGAATTATTCTTGATGTTAAAGGCAGCATGAGCTTGTTTTGAGCAACGGCGGTCTCATTATCGACGAAACCTATTGATGGTATTCCAAGACCAAAGGCAACTCTGGGAGCTTCTACGGAGTGCTTGTATAAAGCCAGATCCGGTTTTTCCTCAATTATTAGACTTGCAAGCTTTTGTTGCCTCTCAACACTTGCTACAAGCTTCCCTTCAAGCGTGGAGCCGCCGTGTTTCCCCACAACATAATAATCGATTCCAAGCATGTCGAGAATGCCGGTCAGACCATCAAACTTCCTAGTCGTTACAAGAACTTCATAACCCCTCTTTTCAAGTTCTCTGATTATACCCTTGAAGAAATGAGCATGAGGAGCATTCGATATGTCTATCCAGACTTTCATGGTTTTACCTCCAAGTTAATAACCAACTTTGTTCATTATAAGTGTTTCCGCAAAATGGTTGTTTCTCCTCCATTTTTAAGATTTCCTATGGTTGTTCAGGCACCTAGAACGTTTATAACGATTTCTGTTATGTAGAAAACATTCCTGAATAGAAAAAATCGAATTATACATCCATACCTGTCCCTCAAATCTTCCAAAACTTTGAACTCATTTGAAATCTATGCATGAAATCGTTGTGTCAAAAAAGCTTAAATGCAATTATCCTGTGTTAAATTTTAGGTGATGGCATGAAGGAAAAAATAGCGAGCAGGGAAGCAGAGATCGCTGTTGTTGGTTTGGGATATATAGGACTTCCAACGGCTATAATGTTCGCAAATGCGGGTTTCAATGTGACAGGCTATGAAATAAGGGAAGATGTGGTTAAGAAGCTCAGCAATGGAAGTTCCCACATAGTTGAGCCCGAAATCGATGAGCTCCTAAAGACAGTGCTGCAAGAGGGCACACTCAGGGTTACGAGCACCCCTGAGGATATTAAAAATAAGGATGTCTACATAATATGTGTCCAAACACCATTAAATCAGGATAAAACACCTAACTTGCAGTATCTGAAAAGTGCTGTAAAGACTGTTGCAAAGGTTATGAAGAGGGGGTCTCTAATTGTCATCGAGAGCACCATACCGCCCCTTACCACGGTCAAGATGGGAGAGTTGATTGAGAAGGAGAGGGGCTTCAAAGCGGGTAGGGATTTCTATCTCGTTCATGCTCCCGAGAGGGTCATGCCGGGCAGGATATTCAAGGAACTCGTCTACAACTCGAGGATTTTTGGGGGAATAAATGAGGAGAGTGCAGAGCTTGCAGAGCTCTTATACCGTTCATTTGTTAAGGGACAGGTTTTTAAAACGAATTCTACCACAAGTGAGATGGTAAAGCTCATGGAAAACACTTTCAGGGACGTGAACATTGCCCTCGCCAATGAGTTTGCCTTTCTGGCACATCAGTATAGGGTGGATATATTTAAAGCCATAGAACTCGCCAACACTCATCCAAGGGTTAGAATCCACATGCCGGGAATAGGTGTGGGGGGCCACTGCCTTCCAAAGGATCCATACCTCCTTCTAAGTTTTGCCCGAGAGGATCTGGGGCTGATCAAGAAAGCGAGGGAGATAAACGAAGATATGCCACTCCTTGCGAAGGACCTCCTTGTTGAGGCATTGAAGACCATCAACCTGCCCCTTGATGAGGCAGTTATTGTGGTTTTAGGACTTGCTTATAAGGGAAATTCGGATGATATCAGGAACTCCCCATCATACGAGTTTATAGAGCACATAAAGGACGATGTAAAGGAGGTCAGAAGTTACGATCCCTATGTGGGGGGAACCCATGAAAAGCTGGAAGAAGCCGTTACTGGTGCCGATGCTATCATAATTGCCACGGATCACGAAGAATTCAAATCGCTGGACTGGGAGAGCATTGGAAAGGTTATGAGAAGTAGAGTGCTTATAGATGGCAGGCATATAATTGAAAAGCCTCCAAAGGGTTTTCTATTCAAAGGAATAGGGAGGGGCGAGTATTGAAGCCAGCCTTTATTTTTGGCACAAGGCCGGAGATTATAAAACTCTCCCCTGTAATCAGGGCGTTCGAACAGAGAGGGATTAAACCTCTTTTGATTCACACCGGACAGCATTATGATTATGAAATGAGCAAAATCTTCTTGGAGGAGCTGGAGCTCGATGGGATAGACTATCATCTGGAAGTTGGTTCCGGGAGTCAGGCAAGGCAAACGGGAATAGCCATGATAAAGATAGAGGAGGTACTCATTAAGGAAAAGCCTGATGTTGTTCTGGTTCAGGGTGATACAAATACAGTCCTAGCAGGAGCCCTAGCAAGTGTGAAGCTCAAAATCCCCGTAGCCCATGTGGAGGCAGGTTTAAGGAGCTTTGATAGAACCATGCCCGAGGAAATAAACCGCATTCTGGCGGATCACGCGAGTGAGGTTCTTTTTGCACCAACAGATGAAGCCATGAGAAATTTGAAAAACGAAGGGATAAGGGAAGGTGTTTATGTCGTCGGGAACAGCATAGTTGATGCCGTCCTTCAGAATGCACAAATAGCCGAGGAGAAGAGCGATGCTCTGGAACGCTTTGGATTAAAACCAAAGCAATATGCCCTTCTAACCGCACACAGGGCGGAGAACACGGACAGCGAGGAGAACCTTAAGAAGCTCGTGGATATAATAAAAAGCCTCCCCCTCAGGGTTATCTATCCCGTACATCCAAGGACGGCAAAGCGGTTGAAAGAGCTTGGCCTCTGGGAGACGCTCGAAAGAGGGAAGAACATTATATTAACAAAACCTCTGGGATATCTGGACTTTTTAAAGCTTCAGAGAAATGCAAAACTCGTTTTAACTGACTCCGGAGGTGTTCAGGAGGAGAGCATAATCCTGGACGTACCATGCTTAACTCTAAGATACAACACGGAAAGACCCGAAACCGTGAGGGCGGGGGGTAATATTCTCGTTGGCCTCGAAAAGGAGAGAGCTTTGCATTATGTCAAAAAGCTCCTGGAGGATGAGGAGTTTTACAGGAAGATGGCAAATGCGCGGAATCCCTTTGGGGATGGAAAAGCGGGAGAGAGAATGGTGAAAATCCTCATAGAGCTGTATGAGAGAGGAGAGCTCAAAGTGAAGAGTTCAAGGTTTATTTAAGGTTCCGGGAAGTGTTGGGATGATAATATCAAAGAGCCTGACCTCTGCCCCGAGACTTTCAAAAGAAAAATGTAACTCTTCCAAATGCTAACAGAAGACATGGCGGTCTGGATATACGGATGAGCATTTCACACCGGGGTCCCTATGTAAATGCCATGCCTCGTTCTGAGGATTTTCACTTTTATTGTATCCCCCACCTTTGCGCGCGTGTTTATAACTTCTATAAGGCGGTTTCTGGCAGTTGCTATCATCTCACCCCTTATCCTCCCTGGGAGCACAACCTTTGCCCTAACCCTTTCTCCTGCCCTGAAGGCGAGGGGTATGAAATGCCTCTTCTCCATCCCAAAATGTTTTGGCTTTAAAACAAGCGGCTTCATACCTGTTTTTTCCTCAAGCTCCCTCAGCCATGTATAGAAATCTTTAAAGGGGGTTAATCGTGCTATTGTGGGATTTCTCCCGAATTTGTATGGGATGTAGTTCTGGAATCCCAGAGCGGGCCATTTCCTCCCCGCTCCCACCTTCCGGGCAAACTCTATGAAATCCTCGGCTTCATCGTCATTTAAACCAAAGATTATCACTGGGGCTATCAAAACGTCAATTCCGGAATTTACCATGGCTTCAATCATGTCAAGAACGTGCCTCAAATCGTAGCTCTTCATCCCCATGAGCATCTTGGCTTTCTCTGGATCAAGGGAGTGTATTGAAACGTTGGCTCTGTCCAGACCAGCCTCCGCAAGCTCCTCTACCAGCTCATCATTGAGGAGGGTTGCATTGGTCTGGATTGAAATAATATCCACCTCTCTCATTTCCCTTAAACCTCTAACAAGCTCGACTATGAAGGGATATAGGAGGGGCTCCCCCTGTCCATCGAGATGGGCCTCTAACCCCCTCCCCTTGATTTTTGCCACATCCCGGAACCACTTCAGGAGATAGTCCACATCCACCACATAGTCCAGAAGCCTCGTCCTAGAATAGGGTCCTTCATCGACAGAGCAGAAAATGCACGAGAGGTTGCATCCGCTTGCCCCTCTCACCTGAATCAGATTTGTCCCTCTATCAATGAGGCCGAAGGCGTTGTACCCCAATAGCGGTATTTCAAGCCCCTCATGGATGTAAAGGATGCTTCTCTTGGTGTAGCGGTTTTTTAAGAGGCTCCCAAGCTGATTCTCAATGAAAAGGTGTATGAATGATTCAAGCTCCGGATGTTCCATATCCACAAACAGAGCACCGTCTTCAACCCTAATCTCGGTTTTAACCCTGAATTTTCTCTTTATCGCTTTTTCAATTGATTTTCTTTCAAAATCAGCATAAAGAGTTTTTCTCCACACTAGCCGGATGGTGTCTCCCATATCTTCAAAATGGGAATTTGGAAGGGTAATCCTCATGGTCGGAGGTGGAGGTGAAGGGTTTATAAGTTTAATTCCCAAAACTCTTTGGAAGGTGGGAGAATGGAAAAGTTCGAACTTCTGCTGCAGCTGGCACTAAAGGGGGCAATCGGAGAAAGGGTCAGAATAACCATGCGTGAACTCGCCAGAGACCTGAATACATCGCCTCAGACCATTTTGAGAAAACTGGAAGAGCTCGAACGGTTGGGATATTTGAAGAGGAGCATGGAGGGGAAAAAGACATACGTGGAGCTCAGTGAGGAAGGAATAACCTATTTGAGCGCGGTATACGAGAAACTGGGTGATGTGTTCTATAAGGGAAAGAAGATCATTGGAGAGGTTGTCTCGGGCATTGGAGAGGGTGCCTATTACATTCGTCACTATGAGCCCCTCATAGAGGAGTATCTGAACTTCAGGGCATATCCGGGCACGCTTAATGTAAAGGTAATATTTCCAAAGACAGTTTTTGATGCCCTCTGTGATGTGGAGCCTATAATTATACCCGGTTTTAAAAAGGAAGGGAGGACCTTTGGGGATGTGAAAGCCTACAGGGTGAGAATCGACGGCATAGAGGGCGCAATTGTAATACCGTTCAGAACCATCCATCCCCCAGAGATAACCGAGATAATAGCTCCCGTCAACCTCAGGAAAAAATTAAATCTCAAAGATGGTGATAGGATTAGGATAGAGGTGTTAGGATGAGGCAGAGATTTTTGAACGCTCTCTCATTTGGCGCGGCATCTGTAACATTAGCTTTCATTGTGATTGCGGCATTCCTATCCGCGAGAACGTCCTTCACGAGTAAAATTCTCATCTACGGTGTCTTTTTTATGGTAGGCGCCGGAATATGTCGTAAAAATGTTAATCTAAGAACAAGTCCGATCGCAGCCATTCTTGGATTTGCAGTCACCTCCATTTTATACATCATCTGGGGAACATTTGGCTTCAAGTTTGGGGCTTCTTTGGCATTTGCCCTCGGTTCCTCCCTGCTGCTTCTGTCCTTTGTCCCGGAAGGTGCTTTCGATATAGTCCTGACACCTTTTTCCTATTTCGGAGGATTCGTAATTGGAAATCTCCTCCTCTCCCACCTGAACCTCCATGATGTGGAGGGTGCCCTCATAAGCATATCTCTCTCCGGAGTTCTCGGAGCATTTGCAGCCATGATGGTAGCATTTCTAAAACTCTTCCTTGAAGAGTCAAAGCGCTTCGGCAAGCGCTCTCTTTGATTCTTTATCCGCTATCCTCAGGGGTTTTGGATATCCCCTTTCGTTTATCCGCTCGATAATCCTGGCGGCGGAGTTTAGGTCTATCAAATTTCCAACACTCACATAAGCCCTCCCAACCTTAGCCATGCCCTCTCGAATCAAGGGTCTCTTTGCAACTCCAATTGTGGGCTTCCGGACAAGCAGCCCTATGTGAGAAGCCAGCCCATATCCCCGGGGGTGCGCTCTTCCGTGCCCCTCAACTATCAGGACATCAAAATTCTCTCCACCAAGGGCAACTAGAACGGGTCTCGTCTCCCTCAAAAAGAAGAAGGTTGGGATGTAATCCATCTTTACCGTGAGACATCCCCTCTTAATCTTCAAAATTTCACAGGAAGGAAAGGAGCAGAGGACAAATGAATAACATGCCAGATCTCCTTTATACGCAACATCCACGGCGGCGATGGTTGAAACTTCATCAAGATTAAGGGGTTTTTCCACTATTCTAGTGGAAAGTTCTTTTTGAATTTTCTCGAGCTTTTTAAGATTCATCCTGCAGGACCTCTTTTATTTTATCTTCGAGTTCTTTTGTCAGCTTGGCCCGCGTTAAGTCCTCCAAAGTGCGCTCCACAAGTTTTCTAGCGGAGTCCTGTTTTTGTCTTAAATTTACAAGTCCCTTTGGATAATCGAGCCGCATGAGCTCCTCGTATATGTGCTCCATATCGATATAAGTTTTCTCCGCTTCTTCCAGATTTCCTTCAAGCATTGCAAGAAGAACATGCCTTCTAAGCTCTCCTATTAAATCTCCCAAGCCAAGGGCATAATCCGCTTCGGGAATTCCAATCTCCCTAGGGAGTGGGAATTCCACACCTTTTAGATAGTGGTAGAATAAAAGTGCCTCCACGAATTCTTGATGAGCTGTTTGGACATAACCGCTAGCGTATATATCTTTGTGATACTCCAACAGCTCTCTCAACTGTCCGACGAGCGTTTCCGCTTTTTCAAGTCTCTCCTCCGCTAGTTTGAAATCCTTTCTGTGAAGGGCTTTTATAGTATCCCCGCTCAGCCGGACTACCTCGCGAGTTATTTTCAATGCCTTCTCCCTTACCTCATCCTTTTCATCGAGAACCCTTCCTATCTCCTCCACAATCTTTGAAACATCCATAATATCACCTCAAATCAGCACTCAAGATCTTCCTCATCGCGGAGCTCAGTCTTGCCGAGTTCATCATCTCATCATAATATTGTTTTCCCTGGTTTTTATATTATTCCAATGGGATTATTATTTATTCCAAAGAAAGAGGAGAGGTGCGCAGATTACGGTAACCAGAACGAAGCTCCACGAGCGTCATTTCTTTGATGGGATGAAGGATGGGGGCTCTGGTTTCCAATGTCATATCTGTACACTCCAGGCTCAAAATTGACCCATGGGACTTTAGCACATACATATGCTCTGAGACCTCATTGACACTCTTTTTGCATGAAAATTCAATTACATAATCACCGAATTCAACATTCCATGATATGAACTCCTTGGAAACTCTATCTTTGTTTAGGAGGTCTTCTTTTTCATGAAGAGCATCATAAACACCCTGCTCTTCGATATGAGGGATATCGAAGGAGACA
>NZ_JBMXHE010000104.1:0-5430 GCF_053987695.1 Palaeococcus sp. (in: euryarchaeotes) | reverse complement strand
TGTTATGGTTTTTGGTAAGTCATAAATTGCGTTTTTGAGTGGTGTGCTTGGAGGTTTCTTTCTCGCGGCATGGTTTATTGCTCTCCTTCTGACTTAAAAAACTTCACCCCTGATTTCGCTCCAACCTCAGAACTATTTAAAATCTCTATAAACCAAGGCTTTTCGGCCTCTTCGTATTTGTGTAAGATAACTCGAGTGATTATATTTTTTATCTGCGGGAATTCTTTTACTAAAAAAGATATGAAATCATCGAGGTCTTCATTATCTGTAAAGAATGCATGAATTAGCAAATCAGTATCTCCTGTAATTTCCCATACCTCTTTTACTTTTCCCATTTTGCAGATTTTTTGAGCAACTTCCTTTCGAGATTCTCTCAATACTTCTAGTTCAATAAAAACTTCAAGATTATATCCAAGTTTCTTTGGATTTACTTCAATTGTAAATTTTTGAATTATTCCACTATTCTTTAGTTCCTTAACTTTGTTATAACAAGAGACAATGCTTAAGTTACATTTTTTGCTAAGTTGCTTATAAGTAATTCTTGAATTGCTATATAATTCCCAAAGGATATATAAGAGGGTATTTTCTTTTTTCATACTTTACACCCAGATGACTCTAGTATATGTAAATTATATCTAAATGATTTTTAAAGTTTGTTCTAGCCCAAGGCATACTGTCGTATCCTGAAATTATTTCGTCAAGCATAAAAGCATGAAGCTTGACCAAGAGAAAGTTAGACTGATAATAACACTGGATAGGATAGCAAAATTCAACACGAAAACAATCAGTATGATGCTGAAAATCAGCAGAAGGAGAATTCAGCAAATAATAAAACAATACGGAGAAACTGGGTGGATTCCAAGCTGAAAAACTGGTAGAAAAACCAAAATCAATCCCAGAAGACAGTATAACACTGATCCTGAAAGCTTATTCAGAATCAAAATACTAAGAATCGATGCACTTAAATATGGTTTGTTCGATGAGAGGACTGTAGAGAATATTATCAGAGTTTTTGACGGAGGCTATTGCTGAGTTTGGTTTACCGGAGAGTGTTTTGACTATAATGGTGCTCAGTTTGTTGCTAGGATAGGCGGAGTAGGTTTCAGAAGTTTTTGGCTGTTTTGGGTGTTAAGTATACTAGGGCTTCTGTGTGGCATCCTTGGGCTTTAAGAAAAGTTGAGAGGTTTCATAAATTTCAGGATACAACATCCTGAATTTCCACCAAAAGAAATTTAACCCGGGGTTGCTAAGCCTCTACCATGATTGATTACCTCATCAATTTTATCATTGGACTCTCCATTGGAATAATTGCGGGTCTTTTCGGGATTGGGGGTGGCTTTTTGATAGTGCCCCTCCTAACCTTAAAGGGACTCCCAATCCACGATGCCATAGGAACCAGCTTAACATGTATAGTTATGAGCTCCTTTGCCTCCTCCTATACCCATCTGAAGCATGGGAGGGTCCTTTTTAAAGTTGCCGCTCTGAAAGAGGCATTTTCAATACCCGCCGCGCTTTTGGGAGCATATCTAACGATTTTTCTGGGCAAGAACATTTTAAAATCTTTGTTTGCATTTCTCCTCATATATCTTTCCTACACAATGCTAACTTCTAGGGAACAACTCCCTCAAAGTGAAGCAAAGGAGATTAACTACAGAAATGTTCCCCTGGTGGGTATTATAGCGGGTCTGAGCTCGGGTCTCCTTGGAATAAGCGGCGGAATATTAAACGTGCCCCTCTTTAACTCTCTGGTTCAAATCCCCATTTCCTACGCCATAGGTACCTCAAGCGTAGCACTGTTTTTCACAGCATTGGCAGGCTCCCTAATGCACTATCATATTGGCCAGGTAAGGGTGGACGTGGCTATTCTCCTAGCGCCGGGTTTAATTATGGGAGGATACCTTGGGGCAAAACTTGTCCATAACATTCATCCTGAAAAGCTCAAAAGAGCATTTGCCGGTATACTTGTGCTCATAGCTCTGAAGATGGTGCTCTAGGTGCTGTTAGGATAACCGAAGTAACATGTTAGCTAAAATCTGTTCTGTGGAGTACTTTCAGCACGAATAAAGGTTACTGTAAACACGCCCTCCTAGTACGAAAGCCTTAAAAACCCATCTTTCATTTGTATGTTTGGATGTGGGCCGATAGCTCAGCCTGGGAGAGCGCCGGCTTCGCAAGCCGGAGGCCGCGGGTTCAAATCCCGCTCGGTCCACCACAATTTTAGCATTAAGCTTAAGAGTATTTAGGTAAAGCTATTTTTGAGGTGGGCATATGCTAATCGGGGTGATGAGTGATACTCATGATAATTTACCGGCGATAGCAAAGGCTGTTGAGCTCTTCAACAGGGAAGGCGTGGATCTGGTTATACATTGCGGTGACTACGTTGCCCCTTTCGTTAAAAGGGAGCTTTCAAAACTTAAGGCTCCAATGAAGGGGGTTTTTGGAAACAATGACGGTGAGAGGAGGGGCCTAAAAGAAGCCATAGGAGTGGAGGATGAGATTCTGGAAATGGATGTGGATGGAATAAAAATAGCTGTTCTCCATGGAACTGATCAGCGGGTCGTGGAAGCCTTCGTAAGAAGCCAGCTCTACGACATAGTCATACGGGGACACACGCATAGGTATGAGATAGCGGAGCTCGGGAGAACCATACTCCTCAATCCCGGAGAAGTTGGGGGATACGTGAGCGGGATAAAGAGTGTGGCGTTCATAGACACTCAAAAGAGGGAAATAAAGATTTTGAATCTGGACACGGGAGAGCCCCTGGGCTTCATGAGCATCTGACTTTTTCCTATTCAAAAAATTTTTTATATTTTTAAGGTTAAAAATTATGGGGTTGAAAAATGCCTGAGGATATTCTAACACCCAAGGAACGCTACGATTCCCTAGTTTTTATAGGGATTAAAGAAAATGATGTTATTGATTTCATAAAGGTTTATGCTGAGGATAAAACAAAAGCGCTGGCTCTGCTGAACTCCTTCTTCTATGAAAAGGGAATACATCCGATGGATTTCATAGTGGTGGATGAAGGAGTCGAAGATGTATCCGAAAAGGAAATAATATCCACAAAAACAGAGGAAGAACTCTCCGCGTATCTGTCACGTCTGGGTTTAAAGCTGATTTCAAATGGCATTCTCTACACAAAATACAAGGAGTCCATATATCAAATAACTGCAATAAGCAGGGAACTCTATGAGACACTTAAAAAGCAGAAAAAGCCTGAAAGAATGGAAGAAGAACTCAAAGAGGTTGAACCATACATTGATCTGGAAAAGATACCGGCGGGAGAGATCCCAAAGGAATATATAAAGCAGTTCAATCTCCTCAATCTTATGCAGGACATGCTCGTGATCAACGAGGCTGAGATTGATCTGGAAACAATTCTCAAAGAGGCAATACAGGGGCAGGTTTTAATTCCCCGGAATATGGAGGTGGAGGAGTCACTCTTGATTCAAATTTTCGACAAGGAGTATCATAGGGAGATTTCATCCGCCGTCGATAAGGTTCTCGTGAAAACACCCATCATATACTGGGACTACTATGTGGATTCAATGGATGACTTTGAGTTTAAGAAAATAGAGGAAAGAGTTTTTTCGGCTCCGATATTCCTGAAAGCCATGAAGGGCCTTTTGGTTTTATATGAACCGCCAAAACAGCTCGTAAAGAGGTTGAGACGGATTAAAAAACGGGGCTATGTGGACTTCAACTTCAGAGATAGACGCTATAAAATACCGGTAAACTTTACGATAATAGTTGAAACAGGTGGGGATGGGAGAGAATGGAATATGACCTTTCCCATAACTATGAGGCTTCCTAAGCTTGACGAGCACATCTGGCTCAATCTCATTAGAGAGGAATTCGGTGTCAAACTAAGCATTGCGGATGCCAGAAGAATCCCGAAGGACCAGCGTACCATGAGCTCATTTAAGAACCTAAAAATCCTGTACAGAAAGCTCAAGGAACACAATAAAGAAAAAGGGGATGTGGAACTTCTGAAAGAAGCCATTGATATTATGGTCGGTACCGTCAGATGACCCCCGCGTTAATTTTTTAAGCCAATCTTTTAATTACAAAATGGGATTTAAAGGGGGTGAGAACATGGCACTTATTGAAGAGGTTGCCAAGATAAGCTTTGAGCGCGTTGGGAGCCATTCCCACATAAGGGGACTCGGTCTCGATGAGAAGGGAAAAGCTAAGTTCATGGGAGATGGCATGGTGGGGCAAATAAAAGCACGGGAGGCAGCAGGAATAGCCGTGCATTTGATCAAGAAGGGCAAGTTTGCCGGAAAGGGAATTCTCCTAGCCGGTCCAACAGGGAGTGGAAAAACAGCAATTGCAATGGGAATTGCCAAAGAACTCGGTGAGGATGTCCCCTTTGTGCAGATAGCGGGTAGTGAGATATACTCTGCAGAGATGAAGAAAACGGAGTTTTTGAAGCAGGCACTCAGAAGAGCCATAGGCGTTAGAATAAGTGAGGAGAGGAAGGTCTACGAAGGTATGCTTGAGAAGATCGAGATTAAGAGGGCGAGGCATCCATTCAATCCCTATGTGGAAGTCCCTGAAAGTGCTCTGATAACCTTAAAGACAAAGGACGACACAAAGACCATCAGGGTTGGAAGGGAAATCGCCTATCAAATTCTGGAGGGAGGAATTGAAGAGGGAGACGTCATCCAGATAGATGCCGAAAGTGGAAGGGTCTCAAAGCTCGGAACAACGAAAGAGGAGGAGGGCATATTCCTGAAGAAAAAGGTTAACCTTCCAACGGGTCCGGTTCTTAAAATTAAGGAGTTCACCTATACCGTCACACTCCATGATCTCGATACGGTCAATGCAAGAAGTGGCGGGCTCGTGAGCCTCTTCTTTGGGGGAGGAATGGAGATAAACGACGATATCAGGGAGAGGGTTGATCAGGCAGTTAAAGGATGGATAGAAGAAGGAAAAGCACGCCTCGTTCCCGGAGTTCTGTTCATAGATGAGTGCCACATGCTTGATATCGAAGCTTTCTCCTTCTTGGCCAGGGCAATGGAAGGAGAGCTGGCACCAATTTTAATCCTCGCTACCAACAGGGGAACCACTAACATCAGGGGAACGGGAATAGAAGCACCCCACGGCATTCCAATAGACATGCTCGACCGCCTCTTGATAATAAACACCGAACCTTACAGGCGGGACGAGGTGAGGGAGATAGTTAAGATAAGGGCGCATGAGGAGGGCATTGAGATAAGTGAAGAGGCGGTTGAATACCTTGCAGAGCTGGGCGAGAAGACGAGTTTGAGATATGCCGTGCAGCTCCTAGCACCTGCCAGTGTTCTGGCGAAGGAAAGGGTGGAGAAGGAACACGTTGAAAAAGCCAAGGAATACTTCGCGGACATAAAGAGGAGCACCCGCTTTGTCGAGAAGCTTGAAGGAATGCTCATGTGATTTTTCTTTTTA